>JACQQS010000035.1 GCA_016206925.1 Candidatus Omnitrophota bacterium | reverse complement strand
GGAAATGCATATATATAAGTATCGCTTGCAAATATAGAGAAGTCAAATCAACTTTTTATATGTAAGTCTATTCTATATAATACTTTACATGCTTATCATAAATCATGTGCTATAGTTCTATCAGACATTGCCGTATACAGGTACTTAAATAAATAAAATGTTTAACAAAGATAAAAATATGATAGTAACACAAATCTTTACGCTCCCCGCGCTCCTCTATCTCTCGAGCTGCGCGTATTACAAGCCGGCTTATATGCGGCCGCCTGTAACTCTGCCAGATGAAACCATTGCGTACTACGCCTATCCTTTGAAAAGCCAGGCACCACAAATACGACAGATAGAAGTTCGTGAAAATTACACGGTAAAACAAGTAGAGTTTCCCATCTCGCTTCCGCAGGAAATGTTGGAGAAGTCATGGGATGAGATACGTGACGAGTGGGACAAATTCACCGACGGTGAGAAAATGAAGGGACGCGACCTCAAGTATAAAGTCCGGGTTGATTTTTACGAAGCGCATTCACCGGAGAAATTGCCTCTGATCATCCTCTCGCCTATTTTGGGCGGTAGCAACGATGTGGCCGAGATATTTGCCGCATTTTTTGCACGGAATGGATTTCACGCGGCGATACTTCACCGCGAGAAATTGATGGTCGACCGCACGCAGGACCTGGATCAAATGGAAAAGTACCTTCGCAGAGCCGTCATGCGCGCCCGCCAGGGTGTAGATTGGCTGCTTGAACAACCTTCGGTGGACGGCAACCGTGTGGGAACGTTCGGCATCAGCTTTGGAGGAATTATCAACACGTTTCTGGCGGCGTTGGATAAGCGCTTGAAGTACCACGTCATTGCGATGGCCGGCGGTAACTTGGCACATGTCATCGTGGAATGCCCGGAGAAATCCATCCGGCCGCACATTGAGTGGTACATGAAAGAATACGGCCTGACTAAAGATGAGCTCCAGTCCGCATTGCACAAGCAACTACGAACGGATACGCTGGCATTCGCAAAAGCCATTGATCCGGCAAATGTTCTCATGTTTATTGGAATTTTTGATCATGTAATCAAACGAGAGCTCTCAAGAAATCTTTGGAAGGCCATGGGTACCCCCGAAGCGGTCTTTTTTCCATTCGGTCATTACTCGTCGGCGGTTGTGATGCCCTACATAGGTTACAAATCTCTCAAATTCTTTCGGCATCATTTTTACGGCGATGAGCCGATCGGAAATGGGGGGAATTTTACGGCCGGCCTTTACGTACCCAATCAAACCGTCTTTTGATCCGGCCGCGCGCGCAAACTTACTTTTTTTCAAGCAGCTCCGGAATATTGAAATGCGTGTAATCCGTTTCAACGGCCCGCAGATTTCCAACCGCATTAGCGACCCACACATCCGGATAACCAAAAAGCACAGATTGAATATTAGAAGCCGGCGCGATTTCTTTGGCTATTCCCAGCAAGATTTCAGGGTTCAATTTCGCATAGTACTTTTCCGCCAGCTGCGCCTGTTTTTTGTACCGAACTTCGTAGGCCTTCCCCGTTGGCGGCTCGAGTCCGGGTGCTTTGGGAACGCCACCGGAAGCGGTCTGAAGCGTTCTTACCCCGGCATCGAATGCCAGATCTGCGCGTATGAGAACATCCTCCATCACGAATGAATACGGCGATTCTTTTTCCCCTGCATCATTTGGCATAAACTCGGCAAAATGAGCTGCGGTTGTTTCCAATGCAACAGCACGTTTGTTCAATGCATCGGCAAATACGTAGTTATAGCCATTTGTTCGCTTCGCATTTTTCACAATGGAAACCGCATCGTCGATACTATCCGATTCCTCCAGCACGCGCCGCAGCAAAAACGGCATAGGCTCCCCGCTTAAAGCTGCATCCGTGGTATTTGCGCCGATTTGGCCAACCGAAAGTCCGTTCTTGTTAACACCCGACAACACTCCAATAAATCCGGCGTACCCGAAATGCACAAACGCGTTTTTCCCGACCGGCTTCACAACAAAAACGCAAGCGTGATCATGTACGCCGATCTCGCGGGACCAGTCCAAGTTTCGCAGATGATACAATTTTCCATCCGAAACGGCTTTCCCATAATAAACCCCGTTTGCGCAAAGTGTCGGAAAAAGTTCCGGAATGGCGTGGGCTCTGTGAATCGTGCGAATTGAAATACCCGAGCCATCCGCCAGCCCGCGCATTTCGTCGATGTAGTCTTTTGGAATGTGCCTTTTCATTTTTAAGTATGCGTAATCCATTCGTGCCTTCAGATACCACTGACTCAGGCGGTAAAGAATAGGAACGGGCAGTCGCGATTTGGCCAGCTCCATGATGTGTTTCCACTGCGCCTCCATGTCGCTTCGAAGAAGATAGCCGTGCTGGTATCCAATCGTGTATGGATCACCCTTAAGTTTTACAATTCTAATGCCGCTCCTTTCGGATACGGATGCTTCCGCGAGTAATATATCCTTTGCTGCGGATGATTTTATCTCGTCTTCTCTTAAGCACCCGCTAAAACCGAGCAGCACAATGCCTGCGAAAAATAGAAGCAGCTTTTTTCTGGACAAAAGATTCGTCATGGGTAAGCCTCCTTTAATAATTTCCCTTCCTCAAGGATAAGTTCTTGCATGAAACGGCCCAGCTCGGATCCGTAAAACGACACCTCGGCTTCATATTCGTCCGCGCGGTAAGCATCTCGATTCAAGATGTACGCTATGTAGTCATTCGTATACCCTAGAATCACGGCGTTTAACCCGTTTTCCTTAAGGGCAGATTTGACATCCAGGCCAATCTTTGATTGCAGCTCTCCGGGAATTCCAAAGAAAACAAAATCGCCTATGCGAGCGGAATTTAAAATCGTTTCACGGTCAAAGAACCTTTTCCCAAGCCAGTTCGGCACCGATAACCCTTTCCAGTGAATTCTGACCGGCGGAAGCTGTGCTGTTACACCGATGCTCGCGATACCTCCGGCGTCAATTTGCTTTGCAGCGCCGGAGAGCTGAATGGCTTCCCGCGCGAGACGCTCGCCAAATTCCACCGATTCCTCATAATCTGAGGGCTTCTGAACAGTACGTGGCTTCACATCGGCCGCAGCGCCGTTTGAAAAGAGACAAACAGTATCCGGCCATTCGGTCTCAATGTAAGCCGCCGCATGCCCCGGAAAATCGCCTGAAAATTTGAAATTGCTTGAACCTAAAATGGTCGGATGCGCCGCAAAATTAATAAGCAATGCTTTCGGGCCGCCGGCGATATTGTCCACGCGCAAGACAAATAATTCCGCATCGACAGCCGCGCCTTCTGTCATTCGGTTCCGGCTAAATCCGGCAATCGATTTGGAAGCAAACAAAAGCCGAACCGGTTCACGCCGGCGGAAAGCGGCATGGACCGCTTCCGTAATTCGCAGTGCGGTTTCATAAAATAGATCCTTTGAGAATTCACCGGAAACCCGTTCATAAACCCACCGATCTGTAAGCCCGCCCGATCCTGAATGCGTGTGCGACGCCATCAAGAATAGATCTTCCTGCCCGATATTTAACGCGGGATCAATTTGGCGAAGCGCTTCAAAAAATAGTTCCTTGTGCACCGCCATCATATCCAGCGAAACAAAGGCCATTACATCTTTGCCGTCATCCAGAACAAGCGCGCGCGCCCACAGAGGATTCAATGCACCGGTTGAAGGCCCTCCTTTCCGACGCCCGAAACCTGCGAGCGGAGTCCCGATCGGAGGAGTAATTTCAATTTTCGATGTACCCGCTTTCAACCCCGCTTCCGTTCCATTTGTTTTCACGTTTATTAAATGCCTAGCGGCCTCAAGACGCGCAAGATTTTCTTGCTGAAATGGGGGAACACGTGTTTTGTCAACGCTTATGCAACCTGAAATCGCGCTGACCAAAACCGCGGAAGCCAGAAAGAAATGAAACTCTCGAAAGACCGTATATCTCACAAAATCTCCTAATGGAAAAACTTGACTGGAAAGCGAAGGCATTTATACTAAGGCGCTTCAGAATCCGATCATGCGGCGGTGGCGAAATTGGCATACGCGTAGGATTCAGGGTCCTATGGCCGCAAGGCCTTGAGGGTTCAAGTCCCTCTCGCCGCACCCGATCCTGGAAGGCCATCTTAAAATTCCTATCCGCCGCGAGATCGCCGGTTTTTGTCCGTTCTGCGTTCTTTTTTACGCCGGTCCTTTCTTCTGCGGTCAAGCGATTGCGGAAAATTCAGAAAATTAGGCAAAATTTTTCGCCGCTCACCTTTCCGCCTTTCACCTTTTCGCCTTTCCCCCAACCGCCGATTGGCCACGCCTTCTGCTGCAAACGCTAATCTCCTAGCATAGCGAAATCGATACAGCAGCCAGAGGCACATAAACGCTGTTAATAAGACCATCCAGCGCGTATTGGGCAGAAGATGATCAACAAATCCTCCGTGTGCATGCTGGTTTACGGTACGCGGCGCGGTCATCGCAGGCACCGGAAAGCTTGCAACGTTTGCTGTTTTAACGAGCGCCGTGTTGTTTCTCATGATTCGCAGCACCAAGGAGTCTCCGGGCAAATGGTCACGCACATATTTGTAAAATTCAAGAGAGGACCGCGGTTGGAACCCGTTCACGTCAACCAAAATGTCCTTTTGCAGAAAACCAAGGCTTGCCGCCGGGCTATTGTTTTGCCAACCGTCAATTTGAAGCTCGGTGCGCCCCCCGCGCCCCCGCCTTTCGGCCACCTTAAGACCAATCCACCCGCGTTTAATTTTACCTTCCCGCAGGAGTTCGCTTACCAGTTTCCGGCAATCGTCAATGGGCATGGCAAAGGAAATGTTTTGTCCCTCCGGAATAATCGCGACATTAAGCCCGATCACTTCGCCATCCATGTTTAGTAAAGGCCCGCCGCTATCTCCAAAATTCATGGCGGCATCCGTTTGGAATAAATTCTCATAAATCCTGCCAAACTCATCCGGTACGTAGCGTTCCTTGCCGCTGATGATGCCCTGGCTTACCGTGTTTGCAAAACCGAGGGCATTACCCATTAATAAAACTTGCTGCCCGACCTTAACATTTTTCGAATTGCCGTAGACGGGAACTTTTAGACCTTTTGCCGGAATGATCACGATGGCTAAGTCGAACCACTGATCCTGAGCGACAACTTGTGCAGGAAATTTTCTTCCATCGCTTAATCGAGCGATAATCAGATCGGCGCCATTTACCAAATGTTCGTTTGTTACAACCAGACCATTGGAATCGATAATGAGCCCTGTACCTGTGCGCAACGTGTATTTCGGCGTGAGAGGTTCTGATCTTTTCGCATAGGCGCGCCAAACAGCTTTCCACCAATCCACATTCTCGCCTCCCAGCCAGTAAGCGCATAACTGCTCAAATGGAGTTCTCTGTTCAAAAGGGATTCGTACTGAAAACGAGACCACCGACGGCTTCACTCGGTCCGTAGCGGAGATATAGTTTTCTTTTAATATCTCAGCGGATAATTGAAAAGAATTAAAAAATGCAAGGAATGCGATAAGGGTGATGCATTTCCGGTTCATATCAGGAAGGGGTAATATGTCCTTTTAGTTGTGCGAGTTCGTTTTTGAGGGTTTTGACCTGCCGGCGCTCAGACTCTAGATCCGCCATAAGTTGAATAAATGTTTGTTCCCGAATGCGGTCTTGTGATTGCCGCCGCATCTGTTCGCTCACATCACGCGCAATCGCAAGGCCCCCTATGAATTTTCCCTTGATCCTTATGGGTGTTCCGGAAAGTTCCAGAACGGTCGTTGATCCGTCTTTTCTTCGAATGCGCAGACGTGTCGCTTCCGTGCTTTCACCCCGCAATGTGCGATAGAATATTTTGAATCCTGCGCTCAAATCGTCCAATGTGAGGAACATTCGAAAATGCTGACCCAGAATTTCATCGCGGCTGTATCCGGAAACCTTTGTGGCAGCATGATTAACCATAATAATCCAACCGCCGGCGTCTACAACGAAGACAACATCGGGGCAAAATTCGGCGAGCATTCGGAACTGATCGTTCAAAAACCGTTCGGGATTGAACCAGCGTGTGAAAAGAAAGCGGCGCAGGCAGGCATATTTCCTTTTATAGTCTTTGCACTCGTCCATGACAGCAATACTCCATATAAAGCCTACCCGCTGTGCGGCGTGGATGCAAGTCTATGATATCAAATAGCTTATTGATGAGCCACTAACTTGAGGAAGCCTAGCGACTTATAACGTATTTAAATCACGGCAAGTGAATTCCTGACCTTCGTTTCATCCAGCACAACCGAGTTCAGCGACAAATCAAAATAGTTGCGGACCGTTTTCGAAAAACTCCTCCGCCCTTCTTCGTCGCGTCCGTATCCGCCAATGTAATGAATGGGCAATGCTACAGGAGAAATAGCCATTAAACCGATTCCCACAAGCAATCGTTCTGATTGAAAGAAGAAAGAGTTTGGAATTTTGTATTTTCGAGAAATTTTTGGTTCCATAAGCGCCTTATTTTTCTCAAATCTTACCAGCGCGTCCTCTGCCGAAGTCGGGTACCGATTTCCCTCATCCACGACAAACTCCGGTATCAAAACATTATTTTTTACTATTCCATAAAAAGTCTCGGATTGCCCCGTATCCTTTTCGGTGAGCTGCACAATGCGAACGGCACGGTACGAAGCGCAGGAAGAAAGAATGGAAATGCAAAGAAAGGCAGAAACGCAACGGACAGATTTTATGACAAATGTTTTCATAAAGCACTGGTGGGCGTAAGAGGGCTCGAACCTCTGACCTCTTCGATGTGAACGAAGCGCTCTAACCAACT
>JACQQS010000033.1 GCA_016206925.1 Candidatus Omnitrophota bacterium | reverse complement strand
GATCTACAGGCTGATCAAACCGGCGGATCAGATGCGCCGTGATTTTAAGGTCTTTCAGCGCGTAGAATATCGTCTGCTCAAAAATCTCCCGGCTGATGTGATGCGAACAGGAAAGGGTAATAAGCTCGCCGCCGGGATTCAGCAGTTTAAAAGCTGAGAGGTGGAGTTCTTTGTACCCCTTGATGGCCTGCGGGACGTCCTTTTGGCGGTGCGCAAAAGCCGGCGGGTCCAGAACGATGAAGTCATACCTCTCTGTTGTGTATCTTAAAAATTCAAACATGTCCGCCTGAATGGTTTTGTGATTCGTTTCGTCAAATCCTGCCAGGTTCAAATTTTTTTCAAGGATCTCCAGATGCGCCAGTGACGAATCAATGGAGGATACATCTTTAGCTCCTCCGGCCAGCTGAGCCATGCTGATACTGCCGGTGTAGCAGCCGATATTCAAGCAGGACTTGCCGGCGCTGTTTTCTTTAGCGTAGCGGCGCACGTCTCTCAGGTCCAGATAAAATCCCGTCTTCTGTCCGCGCAATACGTCCACATAGAACCGGAGGCCGTTTTCCAGGATCACCAAAAAATCTTTGATCGGCTCGCCGGAGACGAGCGCGTCTTTAAAAACAAGTCCTTCTTCGTTTTTTCCGCTTGTTCCGCTTTTTTCAAAGATTGTTTTCGGGGACAGCGCCTCTTTCAGAATTTGAATTAACGCATCGGATTCTTTCATCATACCGGCGCTTAGGAACTGGACAACCAGCACCGAGCCGTAACGGTCTACGATCAGCCCCGGGAGCTGGTCGGACTCGGCAAAAACCAGGCGGAGGGCGCCTTCCGGATCGGAATATTCGCGGGGGAAATAGGCGCGGCGGAATTCAAGCGCTTTTAAAATGCGCTCACGAAAGAACGCCGGATCGATTTCCGCCGGCTCAAACGTCAAAATGCGGACGGCGATCTGAGAATGGGGATTAAAAAATCCGCGAGCGAGGAATTTCTTTTGGGCAGAGAAGACATTCACAACGGTTCCGGGCATAAAATTTTTGGGAATTGCCGCCAATGCGCCGCTAAAAATCCAGGGATGGCGGCTTTCGATGGAACGTTCGCGGCCTGATTTCAGTGTGACGGCTGGATAAGTCGGCATGAATGGAAACATACGTCAGAAAAGACCTTCTTGTCAACCAAACAGATTTGTTTCGTGCAACACAGTGTCTCCCGTTTTTGGTATACTGGCACCCTTTCGGGCAAAGACATAATGAAAAACCATTCTGACCATAGCTGCCATGCGGAATCGCCGCATGGCCGTAATAACATGGCCGCCGCTTTCAAACGCCCGGCGGTAATGGTTTTGGCGGGTTTTGTTTTGTTGCTCGGTCTTTCGTTTGTTTTCAAAGGTCTTGTTCCGTTCCGGCAGGAATTCCTGATGTATTTCCGGTCCATCTGGTGGGCCATATTGATCGGGCTTTTGATGAGCGGTCTAGTCGATTTCTTTATTCCCGATCATCTGGTCTCTCATTTACTGGCGGGCAATAATAAACGCTCCATTTTTCGCGCCGTGCTCTGCGGATTTTTAATGAGCGCCTGCTCACATGGAATTCTTGCGCTTGCGATACAGCTCTATAAGAAAGGCGCTTCTGTTCCGGCCGTTATTGCTTTGTTACTTGCAAGCCCCTGGGCCAACTTGCCGTTGACATTTATCCTCATAGGTTTTTTTGGCGCAAAGGCATTCTTTCTGATCTTCTCAGCCATCGTGATTGCTGTTGTGACAGGCTTCATCTATCAGGGCCTTGAAAATCGGCGCTGGGTCGAGTCCAATCCTTACACGGCGGCGGGAGAAGAAAACGTTCTTCTCTCAGCTGAAATTAAGCGCAAATTAAGTGCCGGCATCGTCCATGCAACTACGCAAGTTTTTAAAAGCGCCGCAGTGCTTGCCGACATGGTCATGTGGTGGATGCTGATTGGAATGGGTCTGGCGAGCCTTGCCGCTGCGTATGTTCCAGAAGCCTGGTTTATCCAGTATATGGGACCGCATCTCGGCGGCATCCTTGTGACACTTGTGTTTGCGACGGTACTGGAAGTGTGCTCGGAGGGAACGGCGCCCCTCGCATTTGAAATCTTTAGGCGAACCGGGGGTTTTGGCAATGCGCTAGTTTTCCTTTTGGCGGGCGTTGCGACCGATTATACGGAGATAGGACTCCTGTGGTCTAATGTCGGCCGGAAAGCAGCGGTGTGGCTGCCGGTGATAACCGTTCCGCAGATTATTATCTTTGGCGTGCTTGCTAATTCGCTCTTCTGATGTTCTAATTACTGTCCTGGAGAATTACGCTAAGGCAGCACTTTTGTATACTTTTGCTAATACGAGTTGGAAAATCAAACAGCGAGGGAGATTGCCGTGAGCGACAGATTTATCGAGGAACGTCAAAAAGAAATCAAGAAAAATAAGATCCTTCTTTACGTCAAAGGCACCAAGGACGCGCCGATGTGCGGATTCTCGTCAGCCGTCATTCAAATTTTCAAGGGTATCGGAAAACCTTTCGCCACCGTTGATGTCCTGGCCAATCCGGATATCCGTCAGCGGATGGAGGAGATTTCAAATTGGCCGACTTTTCCGCAAGTTTTTATTAACGGGGAATTTGTCGGCGGCTGCGATATTGTCACGGAAATGCATGAACGCGGCGAGCTGGTTTCGCTGGTCGACAAGGCATTCGAAGCAAAAAACCAGTAGCCAGTAGCCAGGGGCCAGGGAAAAATAAAATGCGTGGGCAATCATGAAATTGGAAATTAGGGTCTTAAGTTAAATTCTATTTTTTTCGCTCCTGTTTAGTTTTTGCCTCCTTAATCTTTGTTTTTTGCTTTTCCCCCGGCTACTGGCTACTGGCTACTGGCCCCTGGCTACTTTAAATATCATGTCTACCCAAACTTTTCCTCAAACGTTTCTGAACGGCCGGGTGGTTGTCAAGGTCGGTGACATTACCGCAGAGCGCGTTGACGCCATCGCGAACGCCGCAAACGGCACGCTTTTGGGTGGAGGGGGTGTGGACGGAGCTATTCATCGGAAAGGCGGGAAAGCCATTTTGGATGAGTGCCGCGCCATCCGGCAATCACGATTTTTGAATGGGCTGCCGGCCGGCCGCTCGGTTGCCACAAACGCCGGCGCGCTTCCTGCAAAGTTCGTTATTCATACCGTCGGCCCGGTATGGAATGAGGGCAAGGCGCGGGAAGAAGAATTGCTTCAGAGCTGTTACACTTCTTCCTTGGAACTGGCGGTTGCGGAAGGCTGCCGGACAGCGGCATTTCCGGCCATTTCAACGGGGGCATATCGGTTCCCTAAAGACCGCGCTGCACGAATAGCATCGGAAGCCATCGAGGCATTTTTAAACAAAGACACTTCGCTCAAGCAAGTCGTACTCGTCTTCTTTTCCGAGGAAGATGCGCAAGTTTTCCTGAACCATCAAGTTTTTAGTTCTTAGCCGTCTTGTATGTCCCGCCCGCTTAAACTGATCAGCTGGAATGTCAACGGGCTTCGTTCGGCTGCGCGCTGCGGCTTGCTGGACTGGCTTGGAAAGGAAAAACCGGATATTTTATGCCTGCAGGAAACCAAAGCAGACCCGGGGCAAGTCGAAGAAATCGTCAGCCGGCTGAGCGGCTATCATGTCTATTTCAATTCCGCCAAGCGCAAGGGGTACAGCGGCGTTGCCACGTGGACCCGCGCCAAACCCGCCCGCGTTATTTCGGGAATGGGCATACCGAAATTCGATGAAGAAGGCCGCGTGCTGATCACCGAATTTCCGTCGTTTGCGCTCTACAATGTCTATTTTCCAAACGGGGGCCGGGATCTAAGCCGCGTGCCGTTTAAGCTGGAATTTTATGGCGAGCTGCTTCGGCAGCTGAACGCGCGAAAACAAAAAGGCGAGCATCTTGTTGTATGCGGCGATTACAATACGGCACACAAGGAGATCGATCTCAAGAATCCCAAATCCAATCAAGGCACTTCCGGATTTCTTCCTGAGGAACGGGAATGGCTGGATCGGTATATTAAGGAAGGTTACATGGATGTATTTAGAAGATTCCATCCCGAACCGGAACGATACACTTGGTGGTCATATATGTTCAATGCGCGGGCCCGCAACATCGGTTGGCGGATTGATTATCATCTGGTGAGCGAGAATAGCGCGTCCCGCTGTGTGGACGCGTATCATTTACCAGATGTGCCGGGCAGTGATCACTGCCCTGTGGCGTTAATATGGAAGTAAATGTAGGCGGGGCGTCTCGCCCCCGCAGAGACAATCTCCACTAGCCACTAGGAACCGCCCCCTAAATCTTTATGGATTGTTTTTGAGGAGTTCAGCAGGAAAGATTGGATGATCGCCGGCGCGCCGATCTAAACCCAACTTATCGGCAGGTTTTCTAAAAACTTGACTGCGCTTTGCGCCGGACAAGGAAGTTGGCCGTTTTTGAAATAATCGTAAGCCTTTTACTAATAGTCTCTTGCATTATCCGCAATTCGGCATCCTGTCCTCCAAAAAATTTTTCTCACTTCGGAACTTTTTCGTTGACGCCTCCAAAATGGGGTGTTAGACTTTCGGCATACTTGCAAACGTTTGCACCTTGATTTTGTCCTTTCTCTCTCATTTTTAAATCGATGGCGGGTAAAACTCTTCGGGGTATTCCTCCCTTCGGTCGATTTTTCCAAATGGATTGAACCTCTGAGAACGGAATTCTCAAAAGAGGGGAAATGTACAATATGGCGGTTACGCTGAAAGATATTGCCAAAAGTGCCGGCGTCTCTTATTCAACGGTTTCGCGAGTAGTTAACCGGGAAACAGCAAACCTTGTCAATTCACGCACCCGCGAGCGCGTCCTGCGCGCCGTAGAAAAATACGGCTATGTTCCCAATCGCTATGCCAGAAGCTTAAAAGTCAACATCAGGCAAACCCGAATCATCGGATTTACCTCGGCTTGGTTCCCGCACATTTTCATGGGTGAATTTGTCGGGAAGATCATGACCGGAGCTTTCGACGAATGTGAAAAGCGCCGGTATGATATCGAACTTTTTCCTGTAATCAGGGGTGAGACAGGGGAAATCTCAAGACAGCTCCTTTTTGGGCGTATGCTGGACGGGATTCTGGTATTCGGTTATGAAGGCGGCGGGGATTTTTTCGAGCGCTTGATGAGTCTGGACATTCCGCACGCCATTGTAAATTGTTACGAGCCCTCGCAGAAAAAGAGAAACTTCGTTTACTGTGACGGGCGGAAAGCCGCCAGCACCGCAGTTACGCATCTCATGGACCAGGGCTACCGTGAAGTCGCTATTATTGTAGGCTCGGCGGTTACGCATGATGCCAAACAGCGCTTGCTTGGTTACGAAGACGCGCTTAAGGCGCACGGGCTGGATATTAATCCGGACATGATTTTTCAGGGAAGTTTTGTGAAATCAAGCGGCTATGAGATCGGCGAACAGATTTTGAAGTCACGCAGGCATTTGCCCCGGGCCGTATTTTGCTCCAACGATGACATCGCCATCGGTCTTTTGCGGTTATGCCATGATCGCGGTATTCGTTGTCCGGAAGAGGTGGCTCTTGTGGGATTTGATGATACGGATCAGGCGGCGTACACTTTCCCGCCGCTCACGACCATCCAACAGCCGGCAGTCGAATTAGGACAGCGGGCCGTTCAGCTGCTGGATGATTTGATTGAGAAAAGAGTCTCATCTCCGGTGCATTTGGAAGTTCCCACGAAGCTGATCGTGCGGTCTTCTTCGATCAGTGAAAGATGGCCCGCTGAGCGGGCGGCAGTGGGCAGCGCTCTTTGACTAGATCAAGAGCTTTTTTTGCCGTTTTATTGCAAACGTTTGAAAATGATTTGCAAGACGGTTGCGTAGCGGCAGGCTCGAATAGGAATTTCGAGACCTGATGGTAAAAAATAAAAGGGAGCAAGCAAACGGGCAGGCGAAACTTGCGGATTGGGTTCCTGGAGCGTAACTCGGTTGCGTAATTTCTCGCTGGCGTTAAAAACAAAGAAAAGGAAAGGAAGGTAGTGTTATGTGCATAGAAAAATACTGGCTAGCGAATGGAGATGATTCCCATCTTCATGTGTTTTCGGATCGTCCGCTGAGTTTTGATGTGGTCAGCGACGGTATGAATCCTTCGCTGAATGGCAATCTGAGCAATTGCGTTTCCAGAGACGGGATTACATTCTGGGCAGAACGTGAGCCGAGAATTAATTCCATTATTTCTGTTGCGTTAGACGACAATATGCTGGCGAATTGTTCCGAGGTGGAGCACGATACGCTTCGCATCGGAAACAGCGTTGTCGGCAAGGTTGCTTCGATTGAGAGGAATGATCTCACGAGCGAAGTCGTCGTTAAGGTGCATTTCCTAAAGCGTAACGGCGCCTATATTCCTCATCGCGAGCATTTGCTGGCTGTTTGATCCAGACTGCCCGCTGAAGTTCTGATTTAAAAATAGTCTCGGTTAAAATTAGGAAAAGGGATCCTATACGTTGGTCATTCAGACCATATTAAAAGTTTAGTTAATCCAGCGCTTAACCGAGATCCTCCTTGAAAACAAGTCAATACGATTCAAGGCCGGGGTGTGCGTGTCAAAAACCTTTGTTTTCATGCCACGGGATCTATGGTATCCTTCTCACCCGCTTTGCGTTTTTCGCAAAAAATACTGCCTGATCCCAATGAGGTGAAGTTTGATCAAGGGTTTGTTTCTGGACATCGGGGATACCATCATTATGGAGGAGGAAGGCAAGAGTCTGAACGAGATGTCGGGCAATCTGGTGGAAGGCGCGGCCGAATTTCTCGAGGAAATGTCCCGCCGCTTTCAGCTTGTAATTGTTTCCAATACCGTGAACTCCTATGCGGTGGATATTGATCAGCTGCTTGTCAAATTGGGGCTTCGCCGCTATTTTCAGCATATCATAACCTCGCTTGATGTCGGCATAGCAAAGCCAGAACCGGGTATTTTCGAGGAGGCGTTACGCGTCTCCGGGTTAAAGCCGGGCGAAGTGATCATGATCGGTGACCGCGTAGACACGGATATTCTCGGCGCCAATCGCATGAACATCTGTTCCGTGCTTTTGCGCTGGCGGGACAGGCATCCCCTTCAATTGCTTACGCAGAAACATAAACCTTCCTTTATCGCACGCTCACTTGCCGAGATCAGGGACTACATCGACAGCCGGACATGAATAAAAGAAAAGCCAAAAAGGCAAAAGTTAAGTTTCTATGATCGGTAGCGAGCTCTGGGACCGGACGATTTTCGGCATCCTTATGATTGTGACCGGCGCGGTTTTTTTATGGTTGATCCGGGATAAGTCGTGGATATTGGCGGCGGTGGGCGTGCTGAATATTTTATTTGGCGCTTATGTCATTTGGGGCGCTTTTGCCTGGGAAGAATACAGAAAAGAAGTTCACCGAAAATTCGGCAAAAGCGCGGAAGATTCTAAGGATAATCGTTCATAACTTTCACAGACTCGAATTAAGGGACTTGATCTTAATTGAACGCCGAGTAAACTACATTAAAGTATGTAGCGGGTCCGGGCACGAAGCCCGGAGGTGAATGGTTTGATGGTCGGGCCGCCATCTGATTTGAGCATATTATTGCTTATCAGATGACGGCCTTTTTGTTTCCGGAATGGTGTAAGCGATGAAGATTTCTTTTCGATTAATTATCTCCCTTTTGATCGCAACGGCGGTCGTTGTTTTGCTTTTCTCCTATGTTCAAACACAGGTTGAGGAAAGGAAGCTTAGCGAAGATCTATCTTTGCGCTCGAGGCTAGTTGGGAAAAGTTTCAAAGAAGCTATCGAGCCTTTTCTGGAGCAAACGGAACATCCCGGTCGAATCCGCCAATTCATGGAAAAATTTAAGGGGCACACACGTCTCATAGGGATATTTGTCAAACTTAAAGGGGAGAAATTGATCGCTTATCCTGACGGGATGCCTGAGCAAGCGGCTTCTTTTGGTGAGCTAGATCAAATAGAACAAAGAGATCAGATAATCGAAAGAAGAGAGAAGTGGGACGGAAAAGATGTGCTTTTCTACGCGCTTCCTATTGAAAAAGAAGAAACAGTAGTTGGTGCTGTAGGAGTTATTCATGATCGAAGTTACATTACGCGCCGGATCAAAGAATCTTGGAAACGTCTGGCTGTAACTTTTTCTATTTTGGCTTTGGTTTTGTCGATTACGACGGTGGTGGTTATCCGCTGGAGTATAACGGGACCTATTGCGAAAATTGCGGATTGGGCTAAGAAAGCAAGAATGGGCGAAGCCTCTCCCTCGCCGCCTGCTTCGGGCCAGGAAAAAGGGGAAATGGAGCGACTTGTTTTCGAGATTGGTCATATGGCCTCAAGTCTTAAGGCGGCAAGGTTGGATTTATATGAACAGGCCCAGACAAAACAATTTCAAGATTCTGTTTGGAACAAAGAAAGATTGAAAGAGTATCTTCGAAGCAAGCTCGGGAATACACCTCTTTTTGTCGTTGCCAACCGGGAACCCTATATTCACCGGAAAAAGGGCGATGAACTGGAGTGTATTGTCCCGGCCAGTGGAGTTGTTACGGCATTAGATCCCGTCCTTCAAGCCACAGGCGGTGTCTGGCTTGCACATGGAAGCGGAAATGCGGATCGTGAAACCGTGAATCAAGACGGGAAGTTACTCGTCCCGCCGTGGAATCCTTCCTATTCCTTAAAAAGAGTTTGGCTCGATGAGGCTGAAGAAAAAGGCTATTACTATGGATTCTCCAATGAAGGACTTTGGCCGCTTTGTCATATTACACACACCCGCCCGGTTTTTCGGATTGAGGATTGGGAACAATACCAGAAGGTTAATCGAAAGTTTGCAGACTCCCTTTTAAAAGAACTAAGCGACGCTCCTCCCGTTATTTTGATTCAAGATTATCATTTTGCGCTCGTTCCTAAAATGATCAAAGATGAAAGGCCGGACGCCAAGGTTGCGCTTTTTTGGCATATCCCCTGGCCAAATCCGGAGGCGTTCGGAATCTGCCCCTGGCAGGAGGAAATTTTAGAGGGGATGCTCGGAAGCGATCTCATCGGATTTCATACCCAGTTTCATTGTAACAACTTTTTGGATACGATCGACCGTGTTCTCGAATCAAGAATTGACTGGACTGTTTTTGGAGTCACACGAAGCGGAAAAATAAGTTATGTCAGACCTTTTCCTATCAGCATTGCAGCCTCAAACGGACAGGTCGCCGCTGATGCTCAGGAAGAGGAGCTGAAAAAATTAAAGAAAACGTACGGTTTAGAAGGAAAAAAGATCGGTGTAGGCGTCGACCGGATTGATTACACCAAAGGGCTGCTCGAACGTTTCAGGGCGATAGAACGCACCCTTGAAAAATATCCTCAATACAAGGGGAAACTGGTTTTTGTGGAACTTGGCGCACCGTCGAGGGCGCTTATCCCAAGCTATCAGAATCATGTCCGCGAGGTCGAAGAGCTTGTTCAAAAGATCAATGACCGGTTCCGAGATGGCGATTACCTACCCATCCTTTTTCTGAAAGAACATCATGGTCATGAAAGGATCCAAAGCTTCTACCGTTTGGCTGATTTTTGCCTAGTTAGTTCTCTCCATGACGGTATGAATTTGGTGGCCAAAGAATTTGTTGCTGCAAGAGATGATGAAAACGGGGTTTTGATTCTCAGCCGCTTTGCCGGCGCCAGCCGGGAACTTCAAAGCGCTCTCCAAATCAACCCCTATCACATTGAAGGAACAGCAGAGGCGATTTATCAGGCTCTGACGATGCTGCCTGAAGAAAAGCAGGAGAGAATGAAAAGGATGAGAACGATTATCCAAGAACGGAATGTATATCGATGGGCTGCCGAGTTTGTTACAGAATTAGTGAAATCTTTCTAAGGAAATGATGAAACACCTTTTTGACGCATGGGAGAAAATTGCGCCGCACCTTAGAGCACGATATGTCATGCTTTTTTTGGACTACGACGGAACGTTGACCCCTATTGTGGAGCGTCCCGAAATGGCCAAGTTAGCGCCTGATGTTAGGAATATCTTGAGAGAGTTGGTGCGCCAAGAAGGGATCAAGATTGTTGTGATCAGTGGCCGGTCATTGAGCAATTTAGAAAAACTCGTTCGGATTCCAGGGCTTATTTATGTCGGCAACCACGGGTTTGAACTCCACGGCTCTAAAATCCATCATGTTCACCCGGCGGCAGAGAAATCTAAACAGCTTCTTCATAAAATCGCAGGCCGCCTTAAAAAAGATTACGGCGCTTTGCTTGGAATTATTGTCGAGAATAAAACGCTCACCATCAGCATCCACTACCGGCGGTTGGACCCGGGAAAAGTGGATTTTGCCAAGCTCCTACTTTTCAAAGAAATCGGTCAGTATCTTAGCAGATCCCAGGTCGTCCTGAGAGAGGGAAAAAAAGTGTGGGAAGTGCGTCCGGCCATCGAATGGGATAAGGGAAAAACCGTTCTCTGGTTTTTGGCGCGTGTTCTGTCCAGCGCGCAGAGAAGTGTACGGCCCGTTTATATCGGAGACGACCTCACGGATGAAGATGCTTTTCGGGTGCTGAAACGCCGCGGTCTTGGAATTAAAGTGACAAACGATCCTAACGAAGCAACGGAGGCCGCGTATCATCTTAATTCGCCCGCCGAAGTCTTCGAGTTTTTAGAACGGCTTAAGCAAATTAAGATTGCGAGAAAATATGGCGCAAGAGACAAAGCAGCTCAGAGCATCTGAGCCTTTTCAGTTTTTCACGCAAGTTCATTTGCGCGAACTTACGGGTCTTAAGGCAAGAAATATTAAGGAACTTTTTTACCACATCAAAACAGTTCCCGGCTCAGTGATTTACCATCACACCCACCACTTTCTTCAGCAACATCAATTTTTAACCCCCGAGCCTCCGAATGATTTTGCTTACTGGGTTACCGAAGCCTTAAATGAGGTCAAGTTGGGTGAGCGGCTTGCCAGCATTAATATTTGTGATTTCACTTCAATTCGTGCTATCCGTGACGAGATCGCCGGGATTATTGAGAAACATCCGTCTTTGTCCAAAGGGTATTTGAAGGAGGCAAACGAAGGTGAAGAATTTCATTTTATGAAATCGATCAGCTTTGTCTTTCCGACCCCATACGCGGTTTCTACCTTGGAAGAGTTTAAGGAGGTCTTGAAAAAGATTTCCATTCATTCTCTTTACTTCCACATTTTTGAAGCAAGGCTTCGGCTTGAGAGGGGCACCAATGATTTCTCCAATTGGTTTGAGTCGATGGGAGAAGATGAGCTAGCCCGTAAGGTTTTAAAGCTCGACCCTTACACATATACAATGGAAAAGCTTCGGGAAAAACTCATCCGCTTGATCGAGGACCGGTTAAAGAATGTATCCAAAACCTGAGGTCGGGGTTTGGTTCTCCGAAAAGAGGGAATCTTAAATATGCCGTCGCTTAAAGATTATGAACCGATCGTCGGCCCTCAAGTCATCGAGGAGCTTCATTTTGTAGCGGAGAAAGCCAAAGGCCTTCATGTTCAAAATATTAATTCCACAGCCGTAGGCGGCGGGGTGGCTGAAATCCTGAACAGGATGGTCCCGCTTCTTCAGGAGCTTGGAGTCAATGCCCGTTGGGACGTTATCAAGGGAGGAGAGAAATTTTTCAAAGTGACCAAAAAGTTTCACAATGCCCTGCACGGGAAAAACGAAGACATCCAGCCCGATGATTTCACGACCTTCCTTGAAACGGGCGAGGCCAATAGCCGTACGATGGAGCTTGCGGGGGACATTATTCTTGTCCACGATCCGCAACCCATTACGCTCGTCAATCAGAAAGAACAGAGAAAGGCCAAGTGGCTTTGGCGCTGCCACATCGATGTCTCCAATCCCGATCCGAAGGTCTGGAGTTTTCTCAGACCGTTTATCGATCGCTATGATGGCTCGGTTTTTTCCGCGCCTGCGTTTAGTCAGGAGCTGCTGATCCGCCAATTCCTGATTTCCCCATCTATTGATCCTTTAAGCGATAAAAATAAGGAATTGCCAGAATCCGTGATCCAGGAAGTGCTCAACCGTTTTCATTTAGATCCTGAAAAGCCGATGGTGACGCAGATTTCGAGGTTCGATTATCTCAAAGACCCTCTGGGCGTTATCGAAGCTTTTGAGATCGTTCAGCGTCACGTAGACTGTCAATTGGTTTTGGCCGGAGGCGAGGCCACGGATGATCCCGAGTCAACGGAAGTGCTGACCAAAGTAAGGGAACGTGCGGCGGAGAATCCTAATATTCATGTTCTGGCCATACCTTCCGGCAGTGATATTGAAATCAATGCGTTGCAGCGAGCGTCGAGCGTCATTGTTCAGAAATCAATCAAAGAAGGTTTCGGATTGACTGTTGCCGAAGCTTTATGGAAAGCAAAACCTACTGTGGCTTCTGCGGTCGGCGGAATTACTCTTCAAATTACGCACAAATATTCAGGGCTTCTTTGCCATAGCGTGGAAG
>JACQQS010000036.1 GCA_016206925.1 Candidatus Omnitrophota bacterium | reverse complement strand
TGTTTGAACCATATCGAAGAGATAAAATCGGAAGTTCGTTACTAACAGTTGCGGCAATCACAGCGGGGGCAGGATTTGCATCATCCTGGTTTTCTGGCTCTTCCCACACGGCGCGCATTGTGTTATCATTGATTGTGCCTTTCACATTTGTATTAGGCTGGCTGGCGATACCACCAAAAGGAGAATGAAATGTGGCCTGGAATAATCGGGGTGCTTTCCATCGGAATAATAGTTTGCGTTGTTGCGCTTTTTGAGTGGTTGAAAAATAAGCGGTCTCATAACTCCAAGTAGTACCGCCGCCAGCATCCGAAGTAATTCCTACAACGCCCACCTTTGCTATTCCAAATCCCGCTGAATTTAGAATCGTGGAGTTTGTGCTATGATTGATTTCACGTTGAAGCTTTTTTAGTTTCGCAATTTTTTCCTGAAGACTTTGCCGTTCCTTCGTCAGCTTTTCTTCAAATTGCTCCGGCGGGCTCCATTTTTCATAAAATTTCCGCTCCGCTTCCGTTACAAAGGGCTGCTCAGGAGACCATATCTTGCGCTCGATTTTCCAGAACCGCTCTTCAATGTTTGTGAGCCTGGTCAAATCTTCTTCAAGTACTCCAATTGTTTTCTTAAAGTTGTCTTGGCCGCTGTCCACAGAACTTTCCTCGGGTTTTAAAATACGATCGAGTTGATCAATCTGCTCGTCAGAAAGTTTCTGAACGAAGTCGTAAAGGTCTTTGGCCCGTCGTTGCCACCTATCGTAAATTCCTTTTGTAGAAGCAGTCAGATTATCTGTCCCATCCGGCTCCCAAAACTCACTTTCCGCAAACATAAACTGTTCTCCAATCCAAGCTTCATGACCGAGTAAAAACTTTGCTTCAGCCCAACCCGCCCGATTGGACCATAACTGCACAAATTTGGACCAAAGGTTCAGCATCTGCGCTTTATGTTGGTCAAACCAAGTGGAGAGATCTTGCTCAAATGCGGACCGAAACTTGCCATACAAGAGTTTGGCAATACGGGGTTTTTTTTGCGCTTTTAAGCCATCGTAAACAACAGCTTCAGATTCGCGAGTGAGGATGTCGCTTAGTGTAACCGTTCGCGCGGCACGCTGTTCGCTTTCCGCGCCGAAGCCGGCGGATGCGAGTGGAATTAAGTCGCCGGTTTCGACAACGCCGCGGTAAATGTCTGCGGGCTGGGACGAATTGGAGAGGAAACGAATGACACGACGAGCATTTACCGTCGATGCGGCGAAAAGTGAGTTTTTGCCTCTTAGCAAAACAGCATTGCCGCCGGTTTCGTTCTGAAACTGCTTTATCCACCGTGCGAGCAGATTGCCCATGCCGGAGGCTTTCGCTTCGCGAAGCATGGCGCGGTCAAGACCTTCCCGGTAGCGGCGCTGTCTGGCCAAGAATGCCAGTGTGCGTTCCTCATCCACAACTCCGAAACCGCTTTTGCCTTCCGTAAAAACGGGGAGGGACGTGTACATAGTAGGAAGACGTGCTGCGGCTCTGCCTGGACCAGCGAGCGGGCCCGATATTGCCGAACCGAATTCAAGCATGAGTTTTGAATAAAGATCCTCTTTCGGAAACTCAGTCACTACAGGCGTAACAACAAGATAGGAAATCTTCTGCCGCCTAAGCTGATTTAAAATTCCCGTGGTGTGAAACCCGCCCGCGACGAGCGCCGCCACAGATGAATTCTCCCGGCGCATTTCCATTTTTAATTTCTCAACAAACGAACGGTCGCGCTCACGCGCCGTTTCGTAAAACTCCCGAACGGCCGCGGAGATCATTGAAATCTGCCCGTCCGAGCCTTCTGCCAATCCGGCTATGCGGACGTTCGCCTCTTCCGCAAGCTTCGAAAGCAGCCTGTTCAATTTCTGGCTGCCAACCGTCCTGGTGAGCGCAGCGAAGTGTTCAAATTCATCGCGATTCAATTGCAGCCGCCGGCCGCGCCCGAGAAGACGCACAAATTCATCAATGGAAATCAACTCGCGCTCAGCCGCGGTTTCGGCAAACTCAAGCTTAAGACGGCTCACAAGCAATTCTATCTCACTCCAAAGATCATCTACATTGACTGCGAAACTTTCCGCAATGCGCTCCTCCGATTTTCCACCTTGCGAGTCGAGCAATTCGAATACCCGCGTAACGGTCAAAAAATCATCCGCCCGAATCTTCGATTCAGAAACAAATTTCCGAAGAGCCCGAAGCAAACCGGAGAGATCCGCCGCATTGCGGTCATATTGCGATAGAACGCGGTCAAGCTCGCGCGCATTTTCGGAGTAAACCGCCGCTTTCAAATTTGCCACCGCTTGTGAAATGCGTTTCAGCTCCTTGTCGAAATCCGAATGATTTCCGACAAGTTCGGCGTACTGCCGGATGTTCCGGACATAAAGCTCCTCATCATCAATACCTGTTACACGCACCGGCTCTGCCGACGTCATAGCGAAATATTCCACTCCCGATGTCGCGCCGCCTTTAATGGCCCGGTCCAAAACTTTTTCTCTTGCTTTTGCGTGAGGGAAACTTCGCGCGAGGGAAAAATCCGCCGGCCCGTCGAACCCTTCAACACCGATGAGATCCAGCCTGTGATTTTCGGAAATGTATTTAAGGGCGGAAACAATATTTTTCTGCGCTTCGTAATGCGCGTGAGCATCCTGAATGAAAATGACGGCTTTGCCTGTGTAGCCATTGAAGTGCCCGCTGATGCGGCCGAATTCCGGCGGAAGAGAAATATTTCCAAGATTGGCCGGCCAAAGGATGGATCGATCGGTAATTTGCGCCCCGGAAAAAGGTGTGGAGGCCGCAACAAGACACACAACGAGCGCCCAGGTGAGGCAGGATTGGAAGCTGTAAGGGTTAACTCTTCTAAAAATGTTCATAAAAGATTAACGCAAAAGACACACAAAATACCCGCCTATGCCGCCTTGTATGGGGGGGCACGCGGGTTAAGACCAGGTCTTATAACTAATTTTGCTAAATTCTATCACGTAGCTGTTAATGTTACAAAAGTTAATTACAAGTGCATGGATATGTGTAACATGCATATTGATAATAACTTAAGAATAAACGTTGTCATTGCTTCGTCGGCCCTTCGGGCCTCCTCGCAATGACGCGCACATCCGCCGGCCCAAGTTCAAAACCATTAAACCAACATATTCATGAGAATGCGGATTCGATATAATCTCCCGAGCTTTTGCCCTCCGGATTTAGAATCTTCAGTCCGGCTCTTCAAACCCATTTTTAAGTGGAGGTTTTTTGATGGCTTTCGTATCCCAGCAAGAAGAATCGCTTTCTACACTCTTAAAAGAATCCCGCGCGTTCCAGGCGAGCGAAGAATTCAAGAAGAACGCGTGGGCCAATGATCCCGCCATTTATGAAAAGGCTAAACGTGATCCAGAAGCCTATTGGGCAGACTGGGCAAGCCAGCTCGACTGGTTTGAGAAATGGAATAAAGTTCTTGAATGGAATCCTCCCTACGCAAAATGGTTCGTCGGCGGGAAAATTAATGCGAGCGTCAATTGCCTCGACCGCCACGTGCGCACGGAAAAGAAAAATAAAGCGGCAATACTTTGGGAAGGCGAGGACGGCCGAGAACGCGTGCTGACGTACGGAACACTTTACCGCGACGTCAACAAATTCGCCAACGCGCTTAAAACGCTCGGTGTAAAGCGCGGCGATCGCGTGGCGATTTACATGCCGATGATCCCGGAATTGGTCACGGCGGTATTGGCCTCTGCGAGGATCGGAGCCATTCACAGCGTCGTCTTCGGCGGGTTTAGCGCCGAAGCGCTTCGCGATAGAATTAACGACGCCGAAGCAAAAGTGCTCGTTACCGCGGACGGCGGATACCGGCGCGGGCAAATTGTTCCGCTAAAACATGACGCGGATTATGCGCTCATGGGCACGCCATCGATTGAAAAGGTTGTCGTGGTAAGCCGTCTCGGCATCCCCCAGCGCATGAAAACCGGGCGCGACCTCTGGTATCACGAACTCATGAACGAGGCAGCGCCATTTTGTGAACCTGAAAAAATGGACTCGGAGGATATTCTCTTCACGCTCTACACATCCGGCACTACCGGTAAGCCCAAAGGCATTATTCATACAACCGGCGGATATCTAACCGGCACTTACGCGACGGCGAAATGGGTTTTTGATTTAAAGGAAAGCGATATTTTCTGGTGCACTGCCGATATCGGCTGGATAACAGGCCACAGCTACATCATTTACGGCCCGATGGCAAACGGTGCCACGCAAGTGATGTATGAAGGCGCGCCGGATTGGCCGTCAAAAGACCGTTTCTGGAAAATCATCGAAAAATATGGCGTAACCGTTTTTTACACCGCGCCCACCGCCATTCGCGCGTTCATGAAATGGGGCACGGACTTTGTGGAAAAAGCCGATCTCTCAAGCTTGAGGCTGCTGGGGAGTGTCGGTGAACCGATCAATCCCGAGGCCTGGATGTGGTACTACAAACACATCGGACGTGAGCGCTGCCCAATTGTCGACACTTGGTGGCAGACAGAAACCGGAATGATCTTGATTACGCCGCTGGCCGGAATAACAACATTAAAGCCGGGCTCCGCGACAAAACCCTTTCCCGGAATCGAAGCGGATTTAGTTGACGAAAAAGGCAATTCTGTAGCAGTCGGCGGCGGTTATGTTGTCCTGCGCAAACCTTGGCCTGCCATGCTCAGGGGAATTTACAAGGATCCCGAGCGGTATCAACAGACGTACTGGAACCGCTGGAAGGATATTTATTTTACAGGCGACGGCGGGCGGCGGGATGAAGACGGCTATTTCTGGTTTTTAGGCCGCGTGGATGATGTCATTAATGTTTCCGGCCACCGCATCGGCACAGCGGAAGTGGAAAGCGCTCTCGTCGATCACCCGCTCGTGGCCGAAGCAGCCGTGGTGTCAAGACCGCACGAAATCAAAGGTGTTGCGATTGTTGCTTTTGTAACGCTTAAGGAAGGTGCACGCAAAGCGGAGCAGGATACGAAAAAACTTGCCGGCGAGCTCAAGGAGCACGTTCAATCGAAAATAGGCGCAATCGCGCGGCCGGAAGAAATTCTTTTCTCGCGCGATCTCCCCAAAACCCGTTCGGGGAAAATCATGCGCCGGCTTCTACGCGATATTGCCACGGGGAAAGTTTTGGGCGACACAACGACGCTCGCCGATCCTGCTGTGGTTGAACAACTGAAACACCAGTACGAAGAGGAGGAATAAACTTAAAAATTATATGCGATTCTTCCGCCCAGGTGGGCGGTAAAGCCGGTTAACATCGCGCTGAGAACTAATAATAACGCAGCAAATCTTTTCATACTTCCCTGCCATAATTCAATTTTCTGAGCATGCCTTAAGTAAAATCTCACGATCGTCAACGCTATAAGACAAACCGCCAAAATAAAATGTCCTCGCACGCGTTCCGAAATTCCGCCTGCGTCCATGTAGCCGGCCAGCATGACAAACGGCATGGAGACCAGCGCGATTTTTAAAACAAGATAAGAAAACGCTTCGTATCGTTCTTCACCCTTCCAGCGCCACAGGAGATTGAGAAAAACTTCCAAAAACAGGAAGGCAACGGGAAAATGAACAAGATACGGATGAATGGGCATACTCATGCGGCAGGCTTGGCCAACGCCGCGTCGATAGTCTCCTGATCCAAGGCGAATTTTTCAGGCGCTTTCATGAAATCACGAACGCACATCTTGCAGCAAAAACCATAATTAACACCATTATGTACCTGGAAATCTTTCCCGCTCACATCTTTACCGGATACGAGGCATACCTTGTTGTTCAAATCAATAATCCCGTCCTCGCGCTTTACCGGATGAATTTCAACGCTGCCGGCCGGCGCGGCAGACGCTTCCTCATGCATGTGATGTTCATGCCCGGCATGGGAATCCTCAACAGCCAAAACCTGCCCATTTCCTGTAATAACCGTGAAAGAGAGCGTTAATGCAAGTAAAAGTAGTTTCATGGGTTTTATCCTCCTCGAAAAAGATACTACAACTGCGCAAGCTGAAAAAGAGGTAAATTTAGAAAGAAGAGAGGCAGGCATAATCTCCATTCCCATAATAACTTAGCGTTAAAATCGCGGTGTAAGGACAACGCCGTGAGTAAGTTTTTTTATGACGTTGTAACATATTATTATCGAACGACTTAGAAGAAAACTACTGCGGTGAAGGCTGTAAAACCGTGATTGATTTCCGATAAGCCATCTGGTATTTTTTGGTAAGAGTTTTATTGCTCCTTGTCAAGCAGCTCGAAACGATAAACGGCAAACCATCCGAAAGGGTGGGACCCCCGGGTAGTACCGGGGCGATGGATGCGAAAGCGTTCATCGGCAAAGTCATGGACCTGACCGGGAAACCGAAGGCCGCCAGACCGCCGAAAGCGAGATGAAAGCATCATCGGACAAAAAGCCCTATCCGCATTCGGTTAGGGCTTTTTTGTTGTACGCCCTTCCGAGCCAGTCAAGGAAGATCAGAAATGAAAGGATTCAAATACACCATGAAATGCAACGATAGAAGGAAGGACATCGTAATTCACGGAATTTTCGTTCTCGCTGTAATGGCTCTTTGCCTCATAAGCACAGTGACATTTGCCCTCGCAGCGGATGGAGAAGCAACAGCAGAAGCAGCGATTGACCCAACACACGCTCCTACCCAAGAAGAAATTCTAGCTTACCTTGACGCAAATCCCGACATCCCTCCAGAAGTCCGTGAACAAATTTTGCAATCAGCAAGTAATCCGGAGGAGTTGGCGAGCATCGTCGCAGGTTTACACGAATACGGGGAAGCAATCGAAAACCCTTCAGTTGGCATTCTTCCTGTACCTGTATTTGATGGAAGCGAGACTCCTTCAGTTAGCCCCGCTGGTTACACGCTACCTCCAGATTTCGTTCCTCCTCAAGAAGGAACGCCGGAGTATGCGGATTTCCAGCTTTACAAAGAAGCTTTAGCAAGCAGCGATTTTGAAACGGTCCAAGCTCTCCACGAAAAGTATGAAGGTGAGAGTGACCACAACGAGGGAGCAGTCTGGCTTGCTGATGGCGTCGAACAGGAATTCCGCGATAATCCCGACGGCGATTGGCCTGAAGCTTGGAAGGAAACATACCAAGAATGGTCTGGCGATCATGAAATCCTGCAGCCTTCTGAATCTGAATATGACAACTCCCATGAATATTCTTCAGCACCGGAACAATATGAACCTCAACAATATGAACCAGAAGCATATCAAAATGAATTTGAGGGAAATCAAGAAATGGAGCACGAGCAATATCAGCAAGAGCAGGAACAGCAGGAATATCAGCCGCTGGAGGGTCAAGATTATCAACCCCCGCAGCCGTAAAATTTGTAGTTTAGTTGAACGTTGAGTTTTGAAAAACTGAAACTTCAAGGAGGAGAAAAGAAAATGAAAGCAAGTATGTTAACTAAGATGTTGGCGATCATGACATGCGTTAATCTGGCAGCCCTGCCTGTTTACGCGCAGGAAGTAACTCTTGGCGAGCACAGCATAGATGTTACCGGAATCGAGACCGTTTGTGAGCACCCCGAGCAGCTCGATCTGGCCATTTCGGAAACCTACAATGAATTACTTGCCGAGAACCCTGAAGTGGCGGAGATTTTCACTCAGGAGCTAACCGAACTGGCTGAAACCGTAGCCGATACTTCAATTGAGGAAGCAACCGTTGAGGTAGTCGAAACAGTTGCCGAAGTTGCCCCCCAACTGGTGCAGAGCGTCACCCAAACTCAGGATGGAACGGTAAACGTTGATTTAGCCGGACAGGTACAAAATTTCCTAGGGACCGCTTCCCAGGTTCTCGCCGATCAACCGGAAATGGTTGGCATGCTAAACGCGGCTGACCAACAGCTTGAGTTCGGCCTTGCAAACATGGCTTTCCAAGAAGCCGGCATCGAAAACATGGGCGACTTCATGAAAAACATAATGGACCAAAGAGGCGGGGATCCGGAAGCTATGAGGCAGGCCGCAGCAGAGTTCTTTGCTCAGCATGGCGAGGAATTTGCGTCCCTATTCGAAAACGGGGTTCCCGATTTTATCGGCGCCCAATGCGACCTCTTCGGCGAAGCATTTAGCTTAATGGAAACCCATGGACAGGAATTATTTGCCGGCGGTGAATTCCATCCCGAAGTTATGGGAGCCGCATATGAAGGCGGTCCGGTGCCGCCCGAAATAATGGCCATGATGGAAAACTTCGGCGAAGGCATGGATCCGTCTCAGATGGAGTTTAATCCCGAAATGTTCCAAGAAATGTTCATGGAACATTCCTTCGAGGGAGGCGACTATGGATTTCCGATGGAGGGTGAACACTGGGGTCCGGAGGGAATGGACTTCTTTCAACATGAGGGGGAATTTGTTTTTGATCCCGCAATGATGGAAGCAATGGGTCTAGAATTCGAAGCGATGATGCAGGAGCACATGACAGAGTGGGAGAATTTCAACACCGGTGAACAGATAGACAACCGTAACCAAGACATTCAGCAGCAAATGGGAGAGTGTCTGCTGCACAGTCAGCAGCCACCGCATGACGCGAACTCAGACGGGCACGCTCATTGCCAGCAGCCGTGATTTAAATTTGCTGTAATTGTAGGGGCGAGGTCACCTCGCCCCTACGCCCCCCCTAACTAATACGAAAAATACAGCCCCGACTGAAACGTGTAATTTTCGTATTCGAGGGAATCGGCGTTGGATCCTTTGCCTTTGTATTTGAATTTACTCTTGATTTTCCAACGCTTTGAAAGCTTGTATGTCAACTGGCCGGAAAACTCATTGGCATTATCAATCTGGTCTTCGTTTTTACCCGTTACATTTTTCTCGAGGAAAATCGTACGATCATAAGCATAAGACGCTTCGGCGCTGAGTTTCTTTGTGATATTACGGCTTAACGTGTACTTCATCTTGTAAAACCACTTGTCGAACGGCTCGCCGAGGGCGTGATCATTGGACCAGTTGCGGTAAAACTCGTGCGACATTTTAGCTGTCCAGCCCCATTTTCTGACGGTCTCTTCAAAGCCGGCCTCCTGACGGGTATCCTCACGGCGGAAATCCTGCCTTACGTTCAAGCCGGCTGCCCGAATCCTCTGGTCGCGGAACCTGTACCGCTGCCACTGATACTGCCACCACATTCGGTGTGAAAACACATTGTTTGGACGCCACGTCAACTGCTCCTTCCAGCGCTGGGAATAAACGTTGCTGTCGCGCGCGAAGGGATAATGGAGATATTCAAATTCGTAGGAACTTTTGCTCTCAAGGTCAAAAGGTAATTCGGTTATCAAAGTTCCTTTGGTGACATTTGAATAGCTATTGTTGTCTCGAAACTCATTGTAATGCGTATTATTCGTGCTGTAATAATATTCCCCAGTAAACGGCCCGAACACGTGTTTCTTGATCGTTAAACTGGCATCTTCAACCGTAGCCCAGTCGCCTTTGCTCGTTGTAGTAAGGCTAGGATTTGTCTCATATTTTTCAATAACATCCGCATCGACATTGATCTTCCAAGCTTCCTTCTTGCGCTTTTCCTCAAGAGCTTTCTCAGCTTTCACTTTCAAGGCTTGGACGATCAGTTCAACAGGGAGTTTCGGCGGGGCTTGTTTCGCTGCGGATTGAGCAATGGCGGTTGATTGGGGGGGCGAACTCTGAACGCCTTCGTCAGCGTATAATTGGCCTACTCTAAATGCTGCGGCAAGAACAAATATTAAAACAACAAAAGAGAATTTTCTCTGCACGTTAATCCTTAAGTGCGCTCCAAAAGCTCCGTCTCGCGGCGTTCAACAATTTGGCGTTCTCGCTCTTCGGCCGCGTCTTCGCGCTGCTGGCGAAGTTCCTCCTCCAATAGATCTCGCAAAGGAACGCCTTTTACGGTAAGACCACCTGTAAATTCGTCTAAAAAGCCTTGAAGCATTTTCTTATGCTTCTCAAGCGTTTTGATCTGCGAATTGATCAACTGACGTTCGCCATCAGACACCGACTTTGCCAATAGATTCTGCTGTTCCAAAATGGCGCTGTCGACTTCCTTAACGGCACTGCTTAATTCCTGAATGAGCCCCTTTTCAGACTCATGTTCTTCAGGAGTTGCGGTATCGACGGGCACAGCAAAGATGGATGCGGGAAAATAAAGGAATGTGAATGCAAAAAAAGTGATGAGGCTTAATACTATGTTTTTTTTATTGGGAAGGGTGCTCATGAGTTATTTTGGTGCAAAGCTTAAGCTTATAAATTCCTTTTGTCAATAAGGCCGGCTTTTGGTTTTATATCGGCATGTTGCGGCTAAAGTTTAGCGGAGGTATTCTACACTTATAAGACACACTTCTTGTGCGGCACAGAGCACACCATTGGAAAGCAAACCACGATCATAATGAAGGCATCCGTCTGGGGTCTTCCAAAAGACTCTCGATCTCAAACCGGTCCGCCCCAAATTCTTTGGCGAATTCAATCAGCTCAGCGCAAGTCTCATAATTTTCCCCAAGCAGCGCTTCCCGTAAATAAAGAAGCGCGGTCTGCTTGAGCGGATTCCTTTTGATTCTGCGAATCCCAGGCGGGCGCATCCTATTTTTTGCTGTGGGTGCCATATTTCACCTCAATCGCTGCAAGAAAAAAGCCCACGACTTTTTCGAGCCATGGGCTTATTTGTATCTATCTATTTATGATTCCTACATCAAGTTAAGCTTGCTTTAGATACCTCCAAGCCCACAGCGCGGCTCCAATCATGAAGCCGCTTGCACACACGGATGACCATTCCGCGCGTGCCGGCCGCGGGTTTCACCAGATTCGTAAAATAGTGTACTTGTTCGTATTTCATAGAGTACTCTCAAGTAAGCACAATCATTGTATCAGGAGCGTCAAGGAATCTCGGTTAATCTCACGCCGGCCCGGTCTTTTTGAGAGAGGATGGGATCCTTAACCGGCCAGGGAATTTTCAAAGCAGGGTCGTTCCAGATTATGGTAATCTCATCGGCAGGATCGTAAAAATCGGTGCATTTGTATTCCACAACGGCAAATTCACTGGTTACGCAAAACCCATGCGCGAAGCCGGGCGGCACGTAAACCTGCCTGAAATTTTCCGCTGAGAGTTCAATGGTTGTCCACCGGCCGCGCGTTTTTGACTGCGTGCGTATGTCCACAGCCACATCAAACACCGCGCCTGAAACCACGCGAACCAGTTTCCCCTGCGGACGGCGAATTTGCGCGTGAAGGCCCCGGAGTGTATTTCGCACAGAACGGGACACGTTATCCTGGACAAAACGAGTGGGAAGTCCGACCTCCCCGAATTTTTTTTCCTGAAAACTCTCAAAAAAATATCCGCGGGAATCTTTGTGCACTTCGGAATCAATGATGATTACTTCCGGCAAGGGAGCCGCCTTCTCAAGCTTCAAGAATGCCTCGCATTCAGCAAAACGGCCGAATCAAAATAAATTTCGCACCGCGGCCCGGCAAGTTCCAACATCGGGATTTCACCGCCCCGTTCCCTTGCGGCTTCAATTGCTTTTGAGGCAGGGTCGAATACAACTTTGTGATTGTCACTGACAAAACTTACCGGGCAGCTATCCGTTCCCAGCAAAACGCGCACGGGGGACTTTATCTGGCAGGAGCCTAAGGTAGGTATTCCAAGATCCAATGAAGTCATCATCCGAAAAGATCAATCCGAGCTTTCCAATTTCCCCAGCACACTTTCGATCGCAGGAAGGTAGTCTTTTTTGATAAGTTCAAATATTCTGGCCGACTCTTCCCTATGGTAGATATGCGCCATTTTATTCCGATCTTCAAGCATACCGAGAAATAGGGTTTCGTCCTGAATAAACCCCAGTCGAAATGCGGCTTTCAAACACCCCTTGGGGGAACGGCATTCAATTCCCTCCTCTTGAAGAAAGATCTTAAGCGACTTCCAGAAAAGCTCAAATGTGAATTCAAATCTCTTAATGACACCGTCCTTATCCAGCTCATCTTTTGCGGCCTTAACGCCCTCCTTTAACCGGGATACGGCATCACGCAATTTCTTCGAGGAAAGGTTATTTTCTTCGCTTTTCATACATGACCTTTCCTGTTTTAAGAACGATATCTCGAAACTCCTTTTCCACACTTCTTAAATAAATAATGTCAACGGAATATAGTCCGGATACGTGTTCAATCTGTTCGTCCAATTCGGTTTCGATTCGAATCCCAGGCCTTTTAGCATCGACAGCGAAATCAAAGTCAGAACTTGTATAGGCACGGCCCTTGGCGCGTGAACCGAACAAGATAATCCTGGCGGGCTTCAATTTATCCTTAAGTATTTTCACAACGGCTTCCAGGATTTCCTTTTCACGCGTGCTCGGGGTTTTCATCTTGAATCGCCAAAAGACTCCGTCCGGCTGTCCAATACTTTGAAGCTATCGCGGGCTTCGAATCATTATCTTCCGCTAACGCATTTTTGCGGATTAAATCTTTCCGTCCCAGCGCCCGCCCTTGCGGTCAATCATAGCGTCCCAGCCCGACCACAAGCGGAAAATTCCCGTAAGACCCAGCGCGGCATGTGTCCAGTTCTTCTCAAGCTTGTTGTCGTTCAGGTACTGACCAACGCCGGGCCAAATGAGTAAAGAAGCCAGCCCGTGGACAAAAGTTTTTCCGGTCATGTCGCCGTGCACAGCCGTATTTTCCGCCCACACGGCGGAGGGGGCAAACGAGACGAACAGCTGAAGCACAAGTAAAATCGCAGCGAATTGCTTTGCTCTTTTCATATTTCCGATCCTTCCTTTTGGTTTACCGATTACATTTACTTCAAAACCTCGGCAAGAAATGCCTCCATCATTTGCCAAGATCTCCTGTCGGCGTCTTCATTGTACGCCATTCCTTTTGACGGATCATTCCCCGCTTCCGGCACGGTGAAGCTGTGGACCGCGCCGTCAAACGATTCAAAATGCAAGTCGGCGCCCGCGTTTCTCATCTCTTCCCTGAACGCCGGTACTTCGGCATTCACAAATTCATCCGCTGCGCCGTGCAGAACAAGGATTTTGGCCTTTATTTTACCGGGCTCGGCAGGCATCGGTGTCCCCAGCCCGCCGTGAAAACTGACAGCGGCTTTTAAATCAAAACCCGCGCGCGCCATTTCAAGCACGGTCGTGCCGCCAAAGCAATAGCCGATCGCGGCAATCCGGCCGCCGTCCGTGCGCTCATTGCTGCGCAAGAAATCCAAAGCCGCATGGGCCCTGCTGCGCATAAGCGCGCGGTCCTCGCGATACAGGCCCGAAAGTTTGGCGGCTTCTTCATGCGTTTCGGCGCGGACGCCCTTCCCATACATATCGGCGGCAAAAGCCGCATAGCCAAGCTCGGCCAGCATGGTTGCCCGCCGTTTCGCATAATCATTCAGCCCTTTCCATTCATGGAAGACAAGCACGCCCGGACGTTTGCCCGGCAGCGTATCATCGTAAGCAAGAAACCCCTCGAGTTCCGTCTCGCCGTGTTTATAGGGAACAAGCTCGGTGTGAATAGCCGCGTAGGAATGAAAGGGGACGAGTAAAATTGCAAACGTCAGGAAAATTATTTTTGGCGCATCCATCGATAACTCCACGCGTGCGGAAGATTCTAACGCCGAAAACAGCCCCAAACCAAGCTATTTTTTGAGGAATTTTTCTATGTTTTACGGCCTTCTCCAGGCAATTTCTGCCGGCCGGCAGAAATTGCCTTTTTGACCATTCCTCTGAGGAATGCTTCAACCGATTCGCCCGCAGCTTGCCTCATTTTGCGAGGAGGGCGGTGAGAATGTTTACGTACTGATCAGTCCACGGCCGTCGGACCGGCTCCAGCATTCCCGTGCGTGCGTCCGACCATCCATATTTTGCCACAAACTCCGCAATCTTATTCGTGCTGCGGCTGATGACGAACCATTCGGAAGCCGATTCGCCTTCCTTCTCATCAACCGGGCCGTAATGTCCTTTGAAAGCCGCCGGCAAATCTTCGGCCACGGCGATGTCGCGCAAAATGATTCTCAGATTCAAATACCGGTTTGAAATATTAAAGACGAGCAAACCATTCTGGGCAAGGCGGCTTAAATACACGCGGACGGCCTCCCGGGTGATCAGATGAACGGGGACCGAATCACTGCTAAACGCATCCATGAAAAGCAAATCGTAGGCACGCCCCCCGGCGCGCGCCAGAGAGAGCCTGCCGTCCCCGAGGACAATTCTCGGCCTCACCCGGCTCATATCCAAATAGCCGAAAAAGCGCTCGGCGATATCCAAAACCGCCGGGTCGATTTCATAAAAATCCCATTCCTCCCCTTCGCGGCTGTAGGCAGAAAGCGAACCGGCGCCGAGTCCCAGTACCCCGATCTGCTTGCGCGGCCCGGCGGCTTCAAAAACATCGGCAACGGGCGATTTCGGATGAAAGTAAAGCAAAGGTCTTGCTTTTCTTTCGGCGTCCAGAAACTGTGCACCGTGAATGGTCGATCCGTGAAAAAAGATCCGCGTATCATTTTTATCGATGACGCGGCTGATTCCGTAAAAATTTCGGATTGAATATAAAATCTTTTGTTGACCGCGCTTCACAACAACCGTGACGCCGGCTGCAACCAAACCAACGGCCAAAACCGGCAATGCTATCACAAGCACTTTTCTTTTCCTGTAAAACGCCTGGATCTGGCTCGCATCCCGGACCAGCAGGCTTGCCACCACCAAAGCGATGGCCAAAAGATAGTCCGCCAGGGAAAGCGCCAGGTGCCGGCCGAAGAAGGGAATGCCGACGCCGATGAAGAAGGCAGCCAGAGAGCCGCCGAACCCGATACAAACATAGTACGTAGTAAGCTGTGCGGCCGGCGGTTTGGACTGGTAAAGATTCCGGTGACCGATCATGCAGGCAATAAAAAGGATAGCCGAGTGAAAAACGATGGCCCGGTTTGAGAAAAGCTCGGTGGGTGTCCGAATCAAAAAAACTGCGGCGGCGCAGCCGAGCACCAGGCAAATAATATTCAGATACGCCGGGTACCACGGCTTTCTTTGAAAATTCAGGATAATCGTCAGCAAGTAAATGCCCAGCGGAAGCATCCAAAGGAGCGGCAGCGATGCGATATCGAGTGTAATCGCATTCGTAACGGCAAGCATGAGCGCACACGTGCTGGCGCTGACGAGCGTCCAGTAGAAAATCATTTTCGGGCCCGCACCGGCAGTTGCCCACGCCTGACTCCGGCCGGTGCCGTAAGCTGCCGATTTCGGAGCGCTCGTCAAAACTTCCGTCAGGCAGAAGAAATGACAGATCACGTAAACGGCGTAGCCGGCGTACCAAATTAAAAGCTGTTGGGAAACCGTAAAAAGAGGCTCGAAAACCGTAGGATACGTGAGAAGCGCAAGAAGCGCCCCGGCGTTCGAGGCGGCATAAAGAAAATAGGGGTTGCTCCGTGAAGGCTGTTTTGAAAACGAAAACCAGCGCTGGATGAGCGGGCTGGTTACACATAAAACCAGAAACGGGGCGCCGATGTTCCGGGCCAGAGAGAAAATGATGTCCAACACAGGGGATAGATTCGCGTCCGGCTCCTGCACGCTGATGGGAAACGCAAGTGCCGTCAACGCCAGAAGGGCAACGTGAATTTTTACGTAGAGACGCTGACCGACTGTCCTCAAAATAAAATCCGCGTAAACATAGCCAAGAAAAAGCAAGGCGGTAAAAAACATCATGCAGGTCGTCCAGACAAAATAACTGCCGCCGTAAAGGGGCAGGAGGAGTTTGGCGATGATCAGCTCGATTTGAAAAAGCATAAATGACGCCAGGAAGGAAATGGTTGTGTAGGCAAGACTCACAACGAACCCGCTTTTCGCTGCGTCATCGTATGAAAATGGATTTTATTTTTGACCGGCTAAAATACCAGGCTACGAGAAAATTAAGGGCAACGCCTTCCAGAAGCAAATAAGCACTTAGGTAAACCGGAAAGCCGCGCGAAGGCTGCGTGATCAGCAGTGGAAGCGGCAGAGCAATAACGGAAAGAATGATGAACCATTTTATGAATTTTCCGCCCCATTCTTTGTATTCCCATTGCTGCACCGCTTTGGGAAGGCGCAAAAAATACACCAGGAGGCAGACCGTAGCGATGCCGGTTGCTGCCGCAACATTCAGCGCCATTTGTTTTAAAGCTTCGGAAGTCATAGGGTCCAAGTAAAGCGTCCTGAGTACGGTCAGCAGGTAGAAGCAGTTAATGATGTTGCCCATGGAGGCCGCAAGAATCGCAACGGCAAAAAAGCCCACCCAGCGCGCCTTGCGTTTCTTTATTTCCTTAATTGCATTATCATCCATGATTGCCCCCCCATTTGAATGTATCCCGGCATTAAGCCGATACATAGTATCAGTAGATATTATTTATCGACAAGAGACTCTTTCGAATGTAGAGCCATGAATAAAGTACTTCTGATCAACGCGCTTCTGATTCTGATCGCGCTGGCGGTGTTTTCTCAAGTCGTGCACCATGATTTTTTTGTGATCGACGACCTAAGCTACGTCCGCGACAATCCGCACATCCGGCAAGGAATAACGTGGGAAGCTGTCCACTGGGCTTTTACAGCGGATCTTCTCTATGATTCGCCTCATACGGATTACTGGCAGCCGGTCACATTGCTTTCCCGCATATTGGACGTTGCCCTTTACGGTTTAAACCCGGCCGGGCACCATGCCACAAATCTTTTTCTTCACTGCCTGAACGTGATTTTACTTTTCTTGCTTTTCAGGCGAATGACCGGAAGGACCGCGGAAAGTGCGTTTGTGGCGGCTATTTTTGCCGTGCATCCTTTTCAAGTTGAACCGGTTGCCTGGATTACGGCGCGAAAGGATTTGCTCAGCGCATTTTTTGGACTTCTTGCGATTTTGGCTTACACTCGATTTACCAGGAGAAGGTCTCTGCTCCGATACCTCGTTCTCTGCGCCGCTTACTTGCTCAGTCTCATGTCAAAACCGATGCTGATCACGCTTCCGTTCGTATTGCTTCTAATCGATTTCTGGCCGCTTGAACGCAAAAAAAATTCAACCATTTTCCTTGAGAAAATTCCGCTCTGCTTGCTCGCAATACCCTTTGCCTTTATCGCAACTCAGGGCCCCAACTCGGCATTTTTCGAAGTGCCGGCGGACCGCGTATTTCTCCAGATTCCCATTTCCTATGTATGGTATCTGTGGAAATTCTTCTGGCCCACGCAAATGTGTTTCCGGAGCCCGGATCTACTCACGATGCCGCCGCTCTGGCTATCGGCAGAAACGTTTTTATTTCTGGCCTTGATTTCGATCCTCCTCCTCTATCAACACCGGAAACGCCCCCACCTCGCGTTTGGCTGGCTTTGGTTTCTTTCAACCATTTCGCCCATGATCAGCCTGATCCCCACGGGCGACCGGTTCATGTACATTCCTTTAATCGGTCTTGCCGTCATGGTCGCTTGGGGTGCCAACGAAGTCGTTGCGAGCCCCCCGCAGGGGGCGAAGCAATCTAACGCGCTGAGGACCGGCCTTGTTGCAATAACCGTCGGTGTATTGGCATTCTTAACCTTCGCGCAGACGGCGAAATGGAAAACAAGCACCGCTTTTCTCGAACACTCTTTAAAGGCCGGCCCGAAAAATTACCTGGCTGAATACAATCTAGGCGTTGCTTATTTCCGGCAGCGAGAATACGAAAAAGCGCTCGAACATTACGCCGAGGTTTTAAAAGCCTGGCCCGAACGCGCCTTCGTGCACGACAACATGGGGCTGGCTTACTTTAGAACGGGAAAGCTTGAGGAAGCGCGAAAATCGTTTGAGTCAGCCGTCGCTCTTGACCCTTCATTTGAGGAAGCCCGGCTGCATCTCGAGGAACTCCGGCACATTGAAAAATCAGGGGTTTCATGAAATAACTGCGCCTCGGCGCAATTATTTGACGGCCAAGAGAAGGTAAAGAATACCGGAGATTCCAAGAATTAACGTTCCCCCGCCCATACATTTCGTATTCCGAATTTCCCGCTCCATGGAAACCGGCTGCATGATCCAGTTGATGCAGTGGTAAAAGGCGATTTGGAAATCAATGGCCTGCCGCGGAAAGAAAAATAGCCAGCTTCCCAGAATCACTGAAAATATCGCAAGCGCCATTTGAATCCAAAACATGGGGCCTCGTTACGCCGAAATCCTCACGGCTTTATGCTGCCGCGCAACCCAAACCAGCCAATCGGCGATCGCGGCATATTTCGGTGAGCGAAGATGGCGGATCATCGGCGGCAGATGTTCTTCACGGCCAAAATGGAAAAGTTCCTGCCGGAGCAGCATGATATTGTCTTCTTCCCTTAGTACATCATAATCGGCAAGTCCGTACGCATCATCAAGCGGCACTTTAAGCAATCGCGCAATTTCCCGTGCCAAACGTAAAGCTCTCGCGGACATGTCGGGCCTGACGACGATCACGTTTCGCACACCGCGGAAAATTAAATGCCTCATATTGGCCGGCATGCTGAACAATGCCGCTTCGGTTTCGTCATAATTCTCCGTAACAAGCAGCGTCTGCCCCTCTTTCGCCAGCTCCCATTCCCCTTTCACATGTTCAAAAGTAAGCTCAGCCGCAACACCAAATCCGGTGCGCGTAAAAACTTTGAAGTAACCGGGCCATTTGTCAAGACGACCTTCCACGAAAAGCCGCTCTCCTTGGCGCATAAGCTGCAGTTTCAGTTCATCCGACTTGCCGTACTGGACAACACGCGCGCCGGGCTTTAAGTTGCCGCGCAAAGTTCCGCCGAATGCATCGAGATCGTTCGTGCCCAAATTGTAGTAATAAACAAAATCGGCCAAACGGAAATAACCGGAGAATTTCTTGTGGTTGAAGTTTCCGTTTAGAAACGTCACCTGGCCGTCCTTGACGAATCCCCTTCTCACGGCGGCCTGGAGAACGCTCCGGCTTTGTCTATACCTCTTGGAATCTGATTCGATGCCGATGACTCGGACGTTTGGAAAGCGATGGGCCACGAGAATGGCCCACTCTCCCTGCCCATGACCGGCGTCGAGAAATGTCACCGGGCGGTCCGCTGGAATCGGCAGCATCTTAAGCAGGTCATACATTTCCTCCCGCGCTGTGGGCAGAAATAGCCCCCTCCTCGTTTTTACCAGGAATCCCTGATAACGCACAACTTGCGCGGCGAAAAATATTTCTTCTAATTTGGCATCGGTCAGCTGGCGGTCATCCCGCCCCGCGCCGAAACCGGATGAGGCGATTTGTTCGATTTCTTCTCTTGAAAATTCTTGGAGCAGGCGGCCGCGGATAAAGGTTTGGTTTAGGCGGAATTTAAATTCCTGCATTCGCGCGAGAGCTTCGGGGTCCGCGCTGCTGCCGAACGCAGCGCGCAGAGGAATTCCGGAATCCGATTTGGCAAAGGCCGGAGTGATTTCGGTCAAAGGCAGAACGATACACAGAATGAGGGCGATGGCGCGAATGCGGGAATCAAAAGTTTTGGATCCCCGCTTACGCAGGGATGACAAATATTCAATCATCATAAAATTGCTGAAGGAACTGCGCACAAAAAGGGCGCTCGCCTTCCGGCAAGTGCCCTTTTTGCACTTTTGTTAAAGTTATCTAGAACAGGGTGATTTAAGCTCTAAATCGTAGCAAAGGTTTTCAAGCGATTCAATGGCTCAGTTATCGGACACAAAATTCCCATAAGCCGTTTATTAATGGGCGCTTAGCGATTAAATCAAATTTGCGCGAACAAGAGCCTGTATGCGTTCTGTGCTATAATCACCAACTGTAAAATTCATCTAAACATGAAAACTTCATTGCTCGAACCTCCGGCCCCGATTGAAACAAAACGCGATGTCCCTCTTTTCTGGCCACGTGTGTCGGAAAACGCAATCGCCGCAGTTTCTGAAACGCTGAGGACTCGCTGGATCGGGCAAGGCCCGAAAGTGGAAGAGGTTGAGCAAAAATTTCAAACGCTGACGGGCGCGCCTTACGCCGTTTCTGTCAATTCATGTACCTCTGCACTTCATTTGGCACTCACTCTCGCCGGCGTCGGACAAGGCGATGAAGTCATTGCCACACCGCTCACCTGTTCGGCGACAAATATTCCCATACTTTACTGCGGCGCGAAAGCGGTTTTTGCGGATATCCAGGAAAATACGCTGAATATCGACCCGCGAAGCATCGTTAAAAAAATTACGAAGCGCACAAAAGCAATCCTTATTGTCGACTGGGCCGGGCTTCCCTGCGATATGGACGAGATTCGTAAAATCGGGAAAGCGCACAAGCTTCCGGTTGTCGAAGACGCCGCGCACTCGATTGGCGGAAGTTACAAAGGAAAACCGGTGGGCACATTAAGTGACGCGACTTGTTTTTCGTTCCAGGCCATCAAACAAATCACATCCGGCGACGGCGGAATGCTTACGGTGCTCCGAAAGGATTGGGCGAAGCGCGCCAAACTTCTGCGCTGGTACGGCATCGACCGCGAATTTAAGGGCTCGATTTACAAAAAATTTCAGATGCACGAGATTGGCTACAAATATCACATGAATGACATCGCGGCCGCGATTCTTCTGCATCAGCTTGATGAGCTTACCGGCATACTTGCCCGCCGAAGACAAGTTGTTGAACGATACAGGCGGGGCCTCCAGGATGTTCCCGGCTTGACGCTGGCGGATTCACCGGCTGATCGCGTTTCGGGCAACTGGCTCTTTACCATAAAAGTCGCTCGCCGCGATGATTTCAAAGCAAAGCTCGCCTCTCGCGGCGTTGAAAGTGACTTGGTGCATATCCGATGCGACGTCATTCCGATTTTTGGCGGAAAAAGGCTTCCGCTCCCGGCCATGAATACGGTCGAGAAAAAATATATCTGTATCCCGCTCAACAACCAACTCTCCGATGATGCTGTCGACCACGTTATCAAGACCATACGAAGCGGTTGGTAAGATATTGGGTAATCCGAAAATTTTGGACATTGGCTGCGGAGGAAGCAAATCCCCCGGCGCCGTCGGAATTGACCGCATGCCGCAGGCCGGCGTTGACGTCGTCCACGACTTGAACAAAATCCCCTGGCCTTTCGGCGACAATACTTTCGATCTCGTAGCCTGCCAAGACACTATTCAGATTCTCGACAGCATTCTCGATACGATGAATGAGATCCACCGCGTATCGAAACCGGGCGCCGTGGTAAAAATCCGCACGCCGCACTATTCGCACCCGAATTCTTGGAAAGACCCGCTTCACAAATGGCACCTTGCGTTTGACTCTTTTGATTATTTTCTGGAAGATTTTGGTTACCCCCGGTACACAGACCGGAAATATCGCATGATCAGAAAGGAATTTATCTTCAACCGCAAATTCGGAATTGGAAACTTGCTCGCCAAGATTTCGCCGCGCCGATACGAAAAGTATTATTGCCACCGATATCCCCCGTACAATATGTATTTTGAACTCGAAGTGGTCAAATAATTTTCATGCCGCGCTGCGACATTGTTTCGCCCATTTGGAACCAGTTTGAACGGACAAAGCGCTGTGTGGAAAGCCTGATACGGCACACGGATTATCCCTTCCGGCTGATTCTCGTCGACAACGCCAGTGATGAACCGGCACGCTCCTACCTGGAATCGCTTGCAAGCGACCCGCGCATTAACGTAAAACTGATCCGCAACGAGGAAAATCTTGGGAACATTAAGGCTGCCAACCAAGGAATTTACGTCTCCGATGCCGAATACGTCTGCATCCTGGATAACGACACGATCGTCACCGAAGGATGGCTTTCGGAAATGATCGCCATTGCAGAAGTGGAGCCGAATATCGGAATTGTCAATCCCATCAGCAATTCGAACGGCTGGCCGCCGCCAAAGGGCTGCCCGATCGATGAGTACGCAAAAACGTTACGAAAAGACTGGGGCGGTTGTTATTCGGAAATGGCGACGGCCGTCGGCTTCTGCTTCCTCATCAGCCGCAAACTCATCGATACGATCGGCGTCTGGGATGAAATATTCGGAATGGGATATTACGAGGACCGTGATTACAGCCGCCGCGCGGTACAGGCCGGATTTAAAATCGCATTTGCCAAAGGCGCTTACGTTTACCATGAAGAGCACAGCTCCTTTCGAAAAAGGCCGGAATGGTACGAGCTCCAGGAACGAAACCGCGCCATCTACGAAGCGCGTTACGGCAGGCCAAAGCGGTATCTTTATCTGATTTCAAAACCAAACCAAATGCTCCAGCACAAAGTGCTTCTGGACGCTTACGCTAAAGCCTGCAGAAACAATTTTATCTGGATTTTCCTTACGGAAGAGTGTCTTCCCATGGATTACGCGGACCACAGCAACATTGATTTTTTCGTATTAAACCCGTTCTGGTGGAAACTTTCCGTCCTTTGGAAAACATCCAAGCGCAAGAAACCGTTTAACGAAATTTTCGCTGGAAGCGAATCGGACTATTATTGGCTTAAGGCGAATTCCTGGCTTCACCGCGCATCCGTCCAGAAATTCCCGCCGGCCGGCCTTTACGACGAACAAATACCGCAGGAACCATCATTTACAAGTTCATGATTGCTTTGCGCTCAAATCACGTCTCTGGAATCCCGGTTGCCATCAAAGCAACCGTACTCGCTCTGCTGCTCATGCCGGCCTTCATGAACAACTCATACGCAAGCGACGAGGATATCCCGTATGGCTGGAGAATGCCTTACCGCATTGCCCGCGGCGTGACGAATGCCGGTTTGGGCTGGACGGAGATTTTGCTCAGGCCGTTTGGCGAAGCGCGCACCGAATCAGTCAGCGAATCACTTGCAGCGGGCGCGCTGAATACGTTTTACCGGCTGAATCTCGGCGTACTCGACGTGACAACGTTCTGGGTGCCGGACATGCAAATGCTTGACCTCTACCCCGACTGGCAGGGCTGGCCGTATTTATTCCACTGGTCTTAAAAGAACCGAGAGACGACGGAAGATAGACGAAAAGACGAGAAAAGGCATTCGTTTTCATTTTTCGTCCCTCGCCCCTCGTTCTTCGTCTCTCTTCTGTCGTAACTCAAGCGGCGGCGGGCGTGGCGATTTGCGGTTTTTCCATTTGCGACAAGCGTTCGAGCGCTTCTTGAATGGTCTCCCCCGGCTTTACCGGCATTGTAATTTCCCAGTCGGGGCTCTCGTCGAGAGCTTGCGCTTCGGCGGGGAAAAGCGCTTCCAGCTCCTGCGTAATCTTTTCAAGCCTGAGGAACCGCTCAGGCCACTTTGGATGAGTTGAAAATGTGTAGGCCAGCAAATTGTAACCGGGCTCATCCGTTGCAAGCCGGCTGAAAACTTTTGTGCCGTGCTCCACATCGTAGCCCGCATGGAAGGCATGCCGCATCCCGAAATAATCTGCTTCGCGCTCATAGCGCCTTGAAATAGCGGCGTCCGTTGCTACGTGCGCCGGATAGACCATCAAACTGCCGAGCGTCGAAAAAGTGAAATAATTAATCACGCTCGCCGCCGCGCCATACACCGTCCCCGTAAATATATTTAAGCCCGCCTTTTAATAACGTGCTTTAGCGTCGTATGAGCCAGCTCGTGCCCCATGATGACCGCGAGCTCATCGTCATTCTGACAATAGCGGATCGCCCCCACGCCGACTTCGATTTTGGAATAAGCCGCGGAGGCGTCCACGTCCGGTGTTGGCGCAAGGAAAAATTGTGCGTTGTAAAATACGCGTTCAACCGGAAGCGTCCGCTCCACGATTTCGCCGCCGCGCCGACCGGTGCTTGAATAAACGGCACCGCGCCAAATTTCCGCCTTAAGCTCGTCCGCATGGGCAGAGCGCATGATCTTAAAATATTTGCCGAGATTTTTGACCTTCTTGCCGTCGAGTTTTACAATCACATCACCGGCCCTGAGATCAAGACGTTCCGCCTTGCTGTCCGGATACAGCCCGCGCACCAGAACACCGCGGACTTCCCTGTCTATTCCATAAACTTCCCGGGAGGCGTCTTTCAATTCATCCACGCCGACGCCGACAAATCCGTACTTCGGATCCTTGCCCGCATGATTTGGAACGCGCGCCGTAAGCAGGCGGTAGCCTACGCGGTAAACACGCTCAAGCCAGCCGCCTGAAGCTTGTAGAAATTTCGTATTGAAGGCTTCTTCCGCCCGCTTGCGGTCTTCTTTGGTGATTTTCGGCCCCGTGCTTGCGCATGAGACCGAGCTAAAAGCAAGCGAGCAGATTATCAGAATGGCCACAACTGACTCTGGTCGCGTTGATCGTAATATTCGTGGGCGGGGCATTTTAGTTTTCTTTCAGAGAGTAGCGCTCGCGGTAAATGTCGATCAGAACGAAAAGAATGGTGATCAAAAGCGGCCCCAGAAAAATTCCGGGAAGGCCGTATGTTTTGATGCCGCCAAGGATCCCGAGGAAGAGGAGGAAAACCGGAATTTTTGTTTTCCCACTGATGAAAATGGGCTTCAAAATATTGTCGCTCATGCTGATAACGAAAACACCGAGAATTAGAAGTATGATGGCCTTCTGCATCTGCTGAATCAGGAAAAGATAAATCATGATAACCACCCACACCGCAGAAGCGCCCAGCACCGGCACCATGGACGTGAAAAATGTGATCAGACCGAGAAAGGCCGAGGCCGGGAAACCCAGGAAGAAAAATATGGTGCCTGCGATGACTCCTTGGATAAGTCCCGTTAAAATCTGACCGCGGATCACGCCCGCAAACGTGTTATGAATTTTTTCGAACAGGCGCTTCCGGTCCCGTCCTTCCATCGGCGTGAGTCCGTATATGAATTCATACATGGCCCGGCCGTTTCTAAAAAAGAAAAATAAAAGCACGATGGTCAGCAGGACATTAAATCCGACGACGAAGAGATTTTTGGTAATGTCCGCCACTTGATTTGCCGTGAAATTGCCGAGATACTGGGTCAGGCGCAAAAGCAGGTTCGAAAGGTGCTGCTGCAAAAATTCAGAGCTTCCCACTTCCGCCTGGAGGTTTTGATACCATGCATACTGCTGCAAATTCAGGAACATCTGCTGAAAATTGCCCTGTGTGATAAAAACCTTTGCCTGCCGGAAAAGGTCTATGCCTTCTGAGACAAGCGTTTTCACGATGAAAAATCCCGGCACGAACACGATGAAAAAGATGGCGGCCGTTGAAAGCGCGGCGGCCAGGCTCTTGCGCTCTCCGCTTGTACGCGTGAACCATTTATGTACGGGATAAAAAGTGAACGAAAGCACGGCCGCCCAAAAAAGCGCTTCGAAGAAAAGGGAAAAAGTCCTCATCAATTGATAAAGGACGAACAGGAGAAACGCGAAGAAAGAAATGGTTACAACTTGCTTTTGGGTGTCCTGCATAGGCTATATGATACAATCCTTCGGCTTGCGGTCAAACGTTATCATTGCTAAGCTCCCTTCATCATTTTTCTAGGGTTTCCCCAACCCATACCGTATAATCCGCGCCGTGACGCAAACAACTCATGCAAGAAAAATCAACCCCAAAATATTCGCTACCGCACAGAACATCAAAGAGTTTGGCAACGAGACGCGCCATATTGAGTTCCATTTCGCCCCGGGCACGCGGTTTGAATTTACGGCGGGCCAATTCATAACCGTTTTTTACCCCCATGACGGCCGCGTGACGAAACGCCCTTACTCGATTGCTTCCGCTCCGTCTTCCGGCGATCATATCGACCTCTGTATCAAATTGGTCGAGGGCGGCGCCGTCACCCATTGGCTTTGGCATATGAAAGGCGGTGAGGAAATCCAGATTCAGGGACCGTACGGAAAATTCATTCTGCCGGAAGAAATTGATTTCGAACCGGTGTTTGTGGCAACCGGCACAGGCATCGCACCGTTTCGAAGCATGATCCACACGCTTCTTGAAAACGGTTTCCGGAAGGATTTTTCTCTGCTCTTCGGTGTGCGGTTTGACAACGCGATCCCCTATGAAAATGAATGGCGTGCGCTTGAGAAGCGTTATCCTAATTTCAAATACATTCCCACCGTCAGCCGCTCAACGCCGGAGTGGAAAGGCGAGAAGGGGTATGCCCAAGCGCTTATCGGAAAATATTTTCGAGAACCCAAGCGAAGACGCGTTTACATCTGCGGTTTGAATGATATGATTCAGGCGGTCAAGCAAGTTTGCCTTGATCTTGGTTACGCGGCGGATCAAATATTTCATGAGCGTTACGATTAAGCCTTGTCGTAGTCTTTCCTTTCCCATTGGCTCTCCTGTTTAGTCCAAAACAAAAGTCTAAAAATTTCTACAGCTTGATAAGCAATTTTAACATTACTCAACTTATCACCTCTTTTACGTCTCATAACTGTAAAACCCCTTAACACCGCGCCGCAGAAAAGAAAAAAGGGGATGGTATGGCGCTTGCACCTTATTTAACGCTTTCAATTTTCACAGTTTTCAGGTTTAACCTAAAGATAAGGGAATTCAAAATGCGAATAACTCATCGAAGGTTTCTTAGTGTACTTGTTTTTACTCTAATATTTCCTTTTTTAACCATCGCGCCGGCCTTGGCGGGTTCAATTTTCCTAACCGGACACGATCCCGACTTTCATGCGACGATCGGCGGGAATGCAGCCGGGGCGCGCAATATTATTAATGCGGCTATCAATTTCGTTAATAACGTGGCCTTTAACCCTTTTGCCGCTGTCGGAAAGCTTCTCTTTGTAGAATCCAAAGGCGCCGTCCCGGGCGGCCACACGCGCGGCGTGAACGGCATTGTTGCAAGCGGGTACACCAACGGCGTGGATTTCGATCACCATGATTTCACAACGTTGGGCGGCGCATTGGACAATCTGGGTTCTGTTTACAGCGCGATCGTCGTTGCTTCCGATTTTGGAGGGCTTCTAAGGCAAGCAGAGCTTGATATCCTAAATGCACGATCTGCCGACATTATTAGTTTCTTAAACGCAGGCGGCGGATTATTCGCAATGGCAGAAGGAAACAGTGGGGCCCACCTGACCCCAAACGGCGGGTGGTTCGGTTATCTTCCCTTCGTTGCTACCAGTACTGCTTTTAATCAAGATGAGTCCGGTATCGCTGTTACCGCTTTTGGCGCCGGCTTGGGGTTAACAAACGGCGATGTTAACGGCAATTTTTCACACAATATCTTCCTGGGCGATTTTGGCCTCAACGCGGTTGATATTGATCGATTCGGGCAGATTCTTTCCGTCGCAGGAAGAGGCCAAGTCGATGAGGGCGGCGTTAACCAAGGCGTTATTCCCGAACCTGCCACGTTCATACTGCTCGGTATCGGCATGGCCGGGGCTTCATTCCTCAAGCGCGCTAAAGCGATTTAATGCATCTAACTAGAACTCGTTTCACGAAGACACCTTATTCGTTCTCCAGCATCTGTTGCGTTAAATGAGACCCTAATGGCGGAGAGGGTAGGATTCGAACCCACGAGAGACTTGCGTCCCTAACGGTTTTCAAGACCGCCGCTTTCAACCGCTCAGCCACCTCTCCGTCGCAGGATGCGTCGCCCCGTTTCCCGTCAAGTCCACGGGCGGACGGTGAAACTAAAAACGGGGCCGTTCACCTTGCACGATGCTTTGATCAATTAATGTAGAGGTGACTGCGCATGTTTGGGATGCTACGCAGCCACCTCTCCTACAAAGTCAAAGGTGAAAGCGCAAAAGAGACAACGCTTTAATACTTGCCGTTTACCTAACAGGTTCTAAGTTCGTCATCCAAAAATAAATTCTTACCTATCGGGCATATCCCCTCTTTTACCCCTGTCTCATCCCATAGGCAACATGATGGTGGCCCGGGCACCTCCTTCCTCTCTATTGGTAAGCTCAATCGTCCCATGGTGCATTTCTACGATATTTTTGGCCACGGACAGCCCAAGCCCTGTCCCCCCTCTGCCGCGTCTTGTGGTAAAAAAAGGGTCAAAAATATGCGGTAAAGCATCCTCTGGAATGCCGGACCCCGTATCCTCAATCTTAATCACGGCAACCTCCTGGCCTACTTTAAACGTATCTTCCTTCCTGCGGCCCACATGAGAACCCACTTCCGTGAGATCCTGTAAGGCAGCTGTGATCGTAATCGATCCGCCGGGAGGCATCGCATCCGCAGCATTGGACAAAAGATTCACGAATACACTCATCATTTTCCCCCGATCGACTGATATTTTTGGAAAGTTATCCGCAAAATTCTTGATGATACGAATCCGGCCTGTTTCTAGATGGCGCTTGAGCAGGAGCAAAACGCTATCGATAATGGGATTTAAGTCTTCGGGCTTGAACTCAAAACGCGTGGATCTCCCTAAGTCAAGCAGCCCTCTGACGACATAATCGGCGCGCTTAACCGCTCGCGTCATGTCTTCCAGCAGCCCGGGCACGTTCTTATCGTCACTTTTCGCATATGAGGTGAGGTAATCGATCCCCTGAAGCAAGATGGCCAGCGGATTTTTAACCTCATGGGCAACTCCAAAGGCCAGTTCGCCTGCCATAGCCATTTTTTCGGATTGAATGGCGATTTGCTCGTACCTCTTGCGTTCGGTGATCTCTTTGGCCAAAGCGTCGCGTGAGACCGTCGTTTTCTGTAAATCTTCCACCATACGATTAAAAGCCACGCCCAGGTCGCCGATCTCGTCTTTCGAAGAAACCTTGATGCGTGTCTGGAGGTCCCCCCCGGAGATCTTCCTAGTCCCTTCAACGAGCACCTGTATGGATTGCGTGATCCCTCGCGAGAAAAACCACCCGATCCCCAGAGCCACGCACAGGATTATTATCGTAAGAAAGATCAGTTTTCTCCGCAAATTGCGAAAAGCAGCCAGCTCCTTATCCAGAGAGCGGGCCATCGCATAATAAATTTCAACAAATTCATCTTGGCCGAACGGTGCCCAGAAGAAGATATACCTTTCTCCTTCCACCATCTGCGTATGAATACCGCTACCAACCTGGCCTTTCTTACTCAGGAGTTTCATTTGCTCTAATTTTTCGAAAAAAGCCGCGGAGCTTTGAGAAGTAACCATGGCCCCGGGGCCCACGACGGCCAACTGACAACTCAGCATTTGTTCCAGCGACTGTACCCGTATGGAATTAATGGAAAATCCGACAAGCAACGCCCCCACCACATCGTTCTCTAAAAGAAAAGGGCCGGCAACTACTTGGTAGATTTGGTTTCCTACCACCCGCACGCCTTGATAGAATTTCCTCTGAAGCGCCGCGGCGAAAGCGGGATCGCCGGTAACATCTTCTTGATATTTGTCGGGCTCCGTCACGCTGACCAGGAGCTCCCCGCGCGCGTCACACAGCATAAAAAGATCGCTCTTGGTAAGCTTTTGAACTTCCCGCGCCGTATCCAAAAGCGTAGCATGATCGATGTCCGGGGTCGTGACCACCGCTTTTAACTGCGGAATCTCGGCGACCGTTCGGGCGTTGGCCAAGAGCTCTTGACTGCGCAAACGCTGGAATTCCTCAAAAACTTTTTGCACGCCTGAAAGATCATTTTGAATCTCGTCGCGCACAGCGTTGGTAATCGAGAAATGAATCGTGGCCATAATAGCCATTACTAACCCAGTGACCAAGAGGGTAATGCAGATCAAAAGCTTTTGGCCGAGTTTAAGCGCCATCAATATTTCTCGGGGTAATCCTGACCGGTTTTATTCTTATGCTCGATGGAGATAGTTTCTTCCTGTATTTCAAAATGCACGTCTTGAGACACGTTCAAGCGAATGTCTCTTACGCCTTCCGCCGTCACATGAATTTTCTGCTCCGCTTCCTGGCGGCTCTTGGAGTGCCACGCTCTGATGATTGCGACCCCCAAAGGTACTTCGTGAATGACAAATTCTCCTTTGGAATCGGTAACGGTAAAATAGGGATTTGCGAGAACCAAAAGGTACGCCACCATATTGGGATGGATGTTGCAGTAAATTTTCACCAAACCAGGCTGGTCAAATGTCACAGACTTTTTCACCGCTTGCCCGTAAATCCCCAAATCAAAAGGCTTGGTGCGCGACAGCGAAAACACGTTATGGTGCACGGTGTCGTCATTGGGAAAGTCAACGGTAGTGCCGGCTAAGATAGGCAGCACCCTGGGGGAAAACTGTTTATTGTTCTGCCGGATCTCTGCATGCGCCAGCGGAGACGGCGCGGCAGAAACAGCCCCCTGCTCCAATTCGTCCAGAAACACCACAACACCCTCGTGGTTGGACTTCGGCCGGCCCTCTTTGTCTACAATGGTCACGGACCCTCGAACCGAGGGGGCACTCGCCGCAAATCCGGGAACGGCGGTTGAGCCCAGTCCTACGGTTCCCAAAAACAAAACGGCGATAAGCGCGGCAAGGCGCCTTCTAACCCTCCGCGAAATGTTAAAACTCCTGAACAAATGAGGCAAGGAATATGTCATCATTAACCTTGGTTCCTTTCTCAGATACGAGCTCGTACTCAAGCTTCAGCATAGTGCCCGAGCGCAGGATATAGCGCAAGCCCAATGTATTTCGACCTACATTGGTCACCGAAACTGCTGGAAAGACGGCGGAGAAGAGCGTGGTCAGATAGCGCCTGTCATAACGGTAATAAGGCGTTAAGCTAACCACGGGTACCCAGGAAGGCAAAAGCCCTGGTTTCGAAATTTCGTAAAAACTCTCCACGTACCAGTGCTGGAAACGAATGGCTTGGCTTGACCCATTACGAGCCGCGTCGAGATCGGAATAATCAATTTCAGCGCGCGTAGTCCAAGGCCCGCGTTCGAATCGCACATCAGCACCGAGTGAGTATTGATTGGTTCCCTCATCCCCCTGATTGATCCTGGCTCCGTTGGCAAACGAGAAGCCGGATTCAAAAAAACCATCAAAAATATCTAAACCGTACGACAATCGTCCTACAAGCGTGCGCCGCTTGCTGGTCGCACGATCCATATCGACCAGCGATGCAATCCAAGGTTCACCGTTGACCACCGCGAAATTATAAGTGAACTCCGAATTTTGAAATCGTTGAAGCATTTCTTTTAAGAGCTTGCCGCGGACCTTAACGCCGACCGGATACCCCGTCCAATAGATGGACATCATGGAGCGTGAGATATTGACTCGATCGGGTGAAAAATTGTACCGGTATTCAATCCCCCAGGGTGAATCAAATTTCCCGATGGAAACGTTCAAATCTCCTAGCAACGTGTCCGTCCAGAAATTTCCCTCCTCAAAGGGCCGGTAGGCCAGATATGCCAGATTCACTCCGACCGCGTCGGTCAAGGCCGTTCCTCCGGTAGCGGTGAAGGTTAATTTTCTCGGCAAAAACGAGACATTTGAAACCGCCTCTGCTTTGGGCGACAAGCCGGCTTTTATATTCAAGTTGACTTCATTCACCAAGTAACTCGAGTCACCATCCAGTCCTACGGAGGCCAACGTGTCCGCGCGTGAATTGATGTGAAGGGCGCTTGTGGAAACCGTGCCTTTGCCGCTTTGGTCTATATAACCCATATCGATATAGCCGCTGATTTTAAGCGGTAATTTTTCAGGCTCCTTCTGAACTATCCCCGCAGGAAGCGCGCCCAGCTCCTCGCTCTCTAAGCTTACTCTGTTGAGCGCAGAGGGAGCGGCCGGTGCCGAAGACGCAGGAACGGTGTTCTCCAAATGAACCACCCGCTCGACCAGCTGTCGGATGAGCGAGTCTTGTTCGTTGATCTTGGCTTTGAGTTGAGCTATTTCATTGGTTTGATCGGTGTCTGCGCCAAGACAGACAGCGGGAAATAGAAATGTGAAAAAGCAGAAAATGACAAGATTTGTGTTTCTATTTGTTGATCGCATCATTTTATGGAACCTCCATTTGAGTTGGTCACCAAAACGCCAAGCACGCCTAAGCCAGAAACAGCCAAAGGCGCAAGCAAAGGCGGATAACGCAAAAGCCGAAAAACGACCTCCCACTGCATGGCGCTTTTACTCACATCGTGCCACAGTCTTATGGAATGAAAACAAAAACCAACGAGTCCGATCACAATAGCGCCTTTACAAACCAGACAAAAAAGACGTTTGCCAGACTCCGTGCTGTGCAAACCCGAAAGGACGGACAGAATGACCGCGCATGGCAGATAAATCAGGGGCACCCACATTCCCGGATGCGTCATTCCTGAGCTCGCGTGACCCAGAAACAGGTCTAACCATAAACACAAGAATCCCCCTCCTGTGAATAAAACTAACTTTTGATCCTTAATCATCATTTAGTCCCCACAACACCAAGAATGAAAGCCCGAGTAGATTATCGGCACAAATATCGTAACTATAAATAGTTGAAAATAGCCTCCGAATTGACGTAGATCAAAGGTAACCGGATGGGGATGGAAGCGAATATTTCCTTAAAGGCGGGTACATATCAATACTTGGCGGGGTAATCCTGCCCCCATTTGTTCTTGTGCTTGACGGCTAAACGATCCTCCGTAATCTGAAATTCTATTTTCCCGATAGGCCGCATATCCGTAGCGAAAATCCCTTCTTCTTTTACGTAGATGCGCTGTTCCGGCTGTTCGCTGCTACGTGCGTGCCAAGTTCTCACGGTTGCTTCACCGCGCGGTACCCCTGAAAGAATAAATTCGCCCTTTGAATCTGTAACGGAAAAGAAGGCGTTTGGCAAAACCAGGATGTTCGCAACCATTTGCGGATGAATATTGCAATACACTTTTACAAGACCCTGCTGATCAAAGGTTACGGAACGTTTGCTCCCTCGCTCATAAATTCCAAGATCGAAGGATTTCGCTTGCGAAAATGAGAATACATTGTGATAAACCATATCGTCGTTTGGAAAATCGACTGTTGCCCCCGCCGCAATCGGAAGGACGCTGGGGACAAACTGTTTTCCGACTTGACTGATCTTGGCATTCTCAGCAGGCGCCTCATGCCGTGGAGGGTTGGTCAAATCATCTAGAAAAACCACAACCCCGCTGTGGTCTTGCTTCGCCTTTCCTTCGCGGTCTCGAATTCCCACAGCACCGCGAATTGAGAATGGCGCTTGGGCAGCGCTGCAGATTCCGTCGACAAAACCACCTGCAACACCGTACGCCAGAATGGCTGCTGCGCACAGGCTTATAAAGCTTCGCCCTCTTTTTTCATTACTTGCCCTATTTTCGGTCATCCGCGCACCGTTTTGAACTGAACAAGGCTGCGATGGCCGTTACCCAAACTTAAGCGCTGTGACAACGCCCAGGAAATTTCGCCCATCGCCGGATCTAACCAAACGGGACTGCTCGATAAGGTGAAATTCGTCTCTTGAATACTCGATTTTCACCAACGTATGCGGATTGAACCAATAGCCGATGCCGAGCGCCCAACGGACAAGCGAAGACAAATCATAACCAAATTTGCTCTTGCCGCCTGCAAACGGCTTTCCATCAAACGAATAACCTTCGTCGTCAAAGGTGCCTATGGTGCTCAGACGCCCCACAATGTAAAGTTTGTGGTTAAAGGCAGCTCCTAAGTCCCATTTGGGCTCGACTTTTACATAATGAATCGTGCGGTCAAAATTGCCGCTGTCACTAACAAAGGCGGCTCCGTACTGCAGCCCCAAGTACCGTTCGTAACCAAAGTTGTAGCGCGCGTCGAATTCATAAGAATAAGCGTTTACGGCGCTTGCGCTGCTCGACCCCAGCGAGCTTGTAGCGCCGGTTCCAAGAGGCTCAAAATGAGAACCGCCAAATTCCCAGGCCGACTTACTCGCCCGTCCATTTCGAAAGCCGCTTGCGCTGAGATACAAATGCTCGGTAGGATTGCCGTAGATTTTGAAACTGAGAAACTTTTCTGAATCATCCTCAAAAGCACGGTCATCGGTCCCATCCATGACCGCCCCGACCCAGTTGATTCCGTGCAGCTTTCCGTAGAGGACCAAACCTTCATCCCATCCGTACGGATATGCCGCGGACAAAGTAATTAAAGGATTATCAATTACATCTTGAAACAGGTAATCTTCTCCAACAGGAATGTCCATGCGTCCGAGCTTTAGACCAAGGTAGTTGCCTTCCCATCCGAAAAGAGTACGGAGTAAATCCTTGAAATGGACATAGACTTCGCCTGTTCTCAGAAATTTGGTTGTTTCATCTCCAAGTCGAACGGTCTGAAGTTCATGAAAATAACTGATATTTTCCCACACCTCGGCTTCTAAATTCACTGTTGCTTCATAGTTCAAAAAATTGCCTTGCTCATTTCGGGCGCCGCCCTCCGTCCAAACAAATCCGGCGCCTCCGAAACCGTCAACGCGTATATTCCTATACCAGGGTCTTTCCAAAACGTTATTGGCAGGGGACGAGTCCGGAAATGATTCAGCTTCATCTGAGTTTAAATCGACACGCCGCGGAGCAGCATCTAAAGGGGGAGCTTGTGCGTCAAGACGCGCCTCAAGGACAGCCATTTTTCTAAAGACTTCTTCGAGTTTCAGCTGTTGCTTATCGATAACCTGCTGTTGCTGTTGAATAGTTTGTTTTAAGATTTCGATCTCGCCCTCATCAGCAGCCTGAAGTTCGCTACTGATCATCGCAAAACAAACACTGATAAGAGAAATTAGAATTACTTCCCTCGCTTGACTCAATTCTCACTCCTCTTGTCCAAATGACGGGTTCGCATAAAGCAAGGCGCCCCATTACTTTGGTGACCACGCGTATAATCGGCACGCCAGGGGTAAAGCTTGAGACTCGTCTAATATAGCGGACCAGGTAGAGCAGGTTCATCGCACAACAATGACCAAACCCTGGTAAGGTGACAAAAATGCCGTCGTTAACCTTTGTGTTTGCGGGGAAAGCGATCGTTGTGTAGAGAAATTAAGGAAGAGGCACTAAATGAGCGAGGATCAAGTTGACTTACTCACCTTGTCCACGAAATCCTAGCCTTTTGTTTAGGAAACACGGCCACGCCTCGGCTTAGGCAAAAAATCTCGACGCGGATATTCGATAGTCCTTGCGATTTCCTGCTCTTGCAACTTTATCCTCCCTAACAAGTTGTACTATTGGAACGCCGCCGAACGCCTCGGCGTGGTCGTAATGGTGGGCATCGATCGGCTGGTCTGAGAGTTTCGCCTCCACGAGAAGCCACGGTTTCTCATCTGTAGTTTCGCACCGCGTTATAACTGTCTTCGAGTGTCTCACGGAGGGAATTTAAAGAGAGAGGGCTTCCTACACGTTCGGCGATCAGCCTCAGCAAATAAGCCACATGCTCAAGCTTTTCAATCCGCGTCATGTCCCTGAGGTCGCCCCGAATAAGGCGGTCGACGAAATCCATGTGCCACTTTCTTTGAAAAGCTTTCGAATTCTTCAAAAAGGGCTCTGGAAAGCCCCCTGCTTCGAGCAGATGAACGAGATTACTTTGATAAAACTTCTCGTTAGAAAATCTCTCCTCAAGAAAAGCTTTCGCGCTTTTCAAAGGTTTAACGATGGAAATCTTTTTCTGCTGGGCCGTCTCACGCAAACAGAGAGGAAATAAATGATATGTAAAGTACCGCCCGGAAAGGCTGTCGCCGGCACGTCTAATTAAATCCAGCCGCGCGCTTCCTGTCACCAACAGTCTCAATCTCGGCTCGTGTTTATCAAAAATTCCTTTTAAAACATTCTTCCATTTCGGATATTTGTGAATTTCATCAAACGCTACCCATGGAAGAATTTTGCTCTTCATGTACAGGGTAAGCTCTTCGGAAAGAAAATCCGGGTCGTTTTGGTAACGTAACCGGACAACGCGCTCATCCCAATCAAAGTAAAGTTTAGGAGATGAGCCCTCTTGAGTGAGAATAGCCTTGGAAAGTGTGGTTTTCCCACACTGGCGTGGTCCTACAATAAAACGCATTTGCCGACCCCATGTGGGGTCGAGAATGGTTTGGGAAATCAAGCGGGGAATCATGAGACAAATTTCCCAATACAGGTAAATTTGCCAGCCTTCCTTACTGAGCGTCACACAGAAGAAAAATCGAGGAAGGATGGCGGAGAGGGGGAGATTCGAACTCCCGGAGGGGTTGCCCCCTCAACTGCTTAGCAGGCAGCTGCTTTCGGCCGCTCAGCCACCTCTCCGACGCAGGATGCGTCGCCCCGTTTCTCATGAAGTCCATGGAGGGACGGCGTAACTAAAAAACGGGGCAGACAAAAAATAAAGTTCCAAAGGCCCCAAATCTTACTGCTGGGTATCTTTGCTACCGTTCATCGTGAACGGAGTCTCCTGGGTCCATCAGAGATTTGGGGCGATCCATCCTGGATCGGATGCGTCGCTTCGTTTCATATCAAGTCCACGGACGCGCCATGGATGGCCGTCTCTTTCGGGGTGGAGGCGTAACCAAAAAACGGAGCGGTAACTACGCCTCTAAAGGGGCCCCTGGGGTAAGCCCTCATTTCAAGATACAAAAACTCCCCGAGGGCTCATTTAACTATCTTGGCTAACCTCTCAATCAACTGGGGAAGCTCCTGTTGAACTGTATCCCAGACGACATCTTCGTCAACATTCATAGTAATCATGAACAACTTTGTGGCGCATACCTACAATCGCCTTCCATGGAATTTCTGAGTGAATTTTGCAGAAGCCTTGTGAACGGATCCAAACAAAGCCAGCCTACGTATATGATTTCGTTGACAAAAAGAAGCGATCTCTTGTTTTGGAAACCTGATTTGGCTTTTCATGTTTTTTAATAATCGCTTGTTCCAGCAACTAATTGAGCCCCCGAGGGCCTTGTAACCCTAACGGTTTTCCGCCGCCCTGCGGTTGAAGATTCTAACATGTAGCTCGGTGATCGCAATATCGATCTATAATTGGTAGGACAGAATATGGCTGTTCGCTACGGCGGGTTCTATGTTAGATAGGGCTCTAAAGCTTTCGGGTATTTTATACTGCCGTCGCTTTGCTGGTGCGTTTCAACGAGAGCGATCACGGTGCGCGCAAGCGCTACGCCGGAACCGTTCAATGTGTGCACAAATTCGCTTCTCTTCATCCCCGATTTTTTGTAGCGGATATTCATCCGCCGCGCCTGGAAATCGGTAAAGAGACTGCAGCTTGAAACTTCAAACCATCGATTGGAACCCGGCGCCCACGCTTCGAGATCGTAACATTTTGCTCCGGCAAAGCTCAAATCCCCGCTCGCGAGCAAAACTACGCGATAACGAAGTTCGAGACTTTGTAATATCGCTTCCGCTTCTTCCACGAGATCTTCTAACTCACTAAGTGAATTTCCAGGATCGACAAATTTTACAAGCTCCACTTTGTCAAATTGATGAACGCGGCTAAGGCCCTTTGTGTCCTTCCCGTACGACCCCGCTTCCCGCCTGAAGCAGGGCGTGTAGGCGCAATACTTAAGCGGCAGTTTATCGCCTTCGATTAATTCATCGCGCAAAAGATTAGTAACCGGCACCTCGCCCGTTGGTATGAGGAAAAGATCATCATCCTTTAATTTATACATATCCTCTTCCAATTTTGGAAGCTGCCCCGTCCCAGTCATGCTCTGACGATTCACAAGCGCGGGCGGCCAAATTTCTGTGTAGCCATGTTTTTTTGTATGGAAATCCAACATAAAATTAATAAGCCCGCGCTGAAGTCTCGCCCACTCTCCCTGAAATACAGCGAAACCCGAGCCGGTCAGCTTGGAGCCGGCTTCCATATTTAAACGGCTCTGTGTTCTCCCAAGCTCGATATGATCTTTCGGTGTAAATGAAAACTCCATCTTTTGGCCAAATTCGCGGATTATCGCATTATTGCTAGAATCCCCATTTGGAACTGATTCATGGTGTATATTTGGGATGATAATTTGTATTTTTGCTTGCTTTGTGTCTAGATCTCCCACTTTAGTTTCAAGAATAGATATTTTTTGGGATATCATCTCCATATCCTTTATGAGATCACCCGTCGATACCCCTTGTTGCTTCTTCCGTCCGATATCTTTATTCGCCACATTCCTTTGCTCCTGCAAGACATTTAGCTCCTGGACAAGCTTGCGCCTTTCCTCATCCAGCCGGAGAAACTCATCGAGCGGCGGGTCGACAAACTTAGCCCGGCAGCTCTCTCTAACTTTGTCTATATTTTCTCGAATGAATTTTAGATCCAGCATGGTAATAGCGCGGGAGCAATGAATGATAAACCTTGCGGCCGGAGAATACGGTTAACCGCCCTCTTCTTCATCTTCTTCGCGGGCAACAACGCGGGCGGCGGAAGCTACTTTATCTCTATCCTTTAATCGAATAGCGCGGACGCCTTGGGCATTGCGGCCGCTGGTCCGAATATCGCTGACGGGGCACCGGACAACCATGGCGCCGGAGGTCACCATTATGATTTCATCGTCGTCCTCTACTGTAAGCGCACGCACGACATAACCATTCTTGTCCGTCGCCTTGATATTCCGGATGCCCTTGCCGCCGCGCGACTGGAGGCGGTATTCGGAGAATTTGGTCTGTTTGCCGAATCCCTTGCTTGTAATCGTGAGAATGGTCGCGTCTTTTTGGACAACTTCCATTCCGACGACCAAATCTCCCTTGCTGAGGCGGACGCCGCGGACGCCGGAGGCGGTACGACCCATTTCGCGGACCTGCTTTTCGGGAAAGCGGATGGCCTGGCCAAGTTTGGTGGCGAGAAACATTTCGTTATTGCCCGTGGTTAACTTGCAAGCAATGAGACGATCGTTGCCTTTCAGCGTGATCGCAGCGATGCCTTTCTGCCGCGGGCGGGAATATGCCATGAGATTGGTCTTTTTCACCTGGCCGTTTTGTGTCCCCATCATAAGAAAATGCTTGTCATCAAACTCTTTCACTTGGATACAACTGGTGATGTTTTCGCCTTCGGCCAGCGTCAAAATACTCCGAAGCGCTTTGCCCTTGGCAATGCGGGAAGCCATGGGAATTTCATAGGCCTTCTGCCAATGCACCCGCCCCTGATCCGTAAAGAACAAAAGAAAATCGTGCGTGGAAGCCAGGAACATATGCTCTATAAAGTCCTCTTCTTTAATAGCGCTCCCCGTTACGCCCTTCCCCCCGCGGTGCTGTTTGCGGTAAGCGTTCACGGGAAGCCGCTTGACATAACCCATGTGGGAAAGCGTGATAAGCACGTCTTCTTTCTGGATGAGGTCTTCGATTTCGACTTCCGTCTCGTCCTGCACGATCTGCGTACGCCGCTCGTCGTTATAGTTCTTACGGAGTTCGCCGAACTCTTGTTTAATGATATCGTAGACCTTTTTGGGAGATTTCAAAACAGCCCGGAAATATTCGATCTTCTTTATTAAATCGAGATACTCCGCCTCGAGCTTGTCCCGTTCGAGGGACGTCAAGCGCTGGAGCTGCATTTCCAGAATGGCTTTTGCCTGAATCTCGGTGAATTCGAACTTCTCCATCAAAGCCGCTTTGGCCACTTCCGGATCCTTGGAAGCGCGGATGGTTTTGATGACATCGTTCAGGTTGGCGATAGCCTTCTTTAAGCCCTCGAGAATATGGGCACGGGCCTCGGCCTTGTCCAATTCGAATTTGGTTCTGCGCATAACCACGTCGAACCGGAAACGCAGAAATTCCGCAAGCATCTCCTTGATATTGAGAACTTTCGGCTGGCCGTCAACCAGTGCGAGCATAATAACGCCAAACGTCTCCTGGAGCTGCGTGTGTTTGTAGAGCTGATTTAAAATGATCTGGGCGTTTTGGTCCCGCTTGATCTCGATCACAATGCGCATCCCGTCACGGTCGGATTCGTCGCGCACATCCGAAATGCCCTCAATTTTCTTGTCTTCCACGAGCGTGGCAATGTTCGCGATCAAGTTGGCCTTGTTCACCTGATAAGGGATTTCAGTCACGATAATGTACTCGCGCTCCTTACGATCGGTTTCGACAGCCACGCGGGCACGCATCTTGAGTTGGCCCCGGCCCGTTTCGTAAGCCGAACGGATTCCGTCCCGGCCGCAAATGAGCCCGCCGGTCGGAAAATCCGGGCCTTTGATAATCTTACTGATGGACTTGATGTCAATCTCCGGATCGTCGATTACAGCAATAAGACCGTCCAGAATTTCGCCCAAATTATGCGGCGGGATATTCGTAGCCATGCCGACCGCGATACCGTTTGAACCGTTCACAAGAAGGTTCGGAAGTTTGGAGGGAAGAATGCTTGGCTCGGTCAGGCTTTCATCGAAATTAGGAACGAAATCAACGGTGTTCTTATCGATATCGTCCAGAAGCTCGTTGGCCACGCGCTGGAGGCGCACTTCGGTGTAACGCATCGCGGCCGCATTATCGCCATCGACCGACCCGAAATTCCCTTGGCCGTCGATTAACGGATAGCGGAGAGAAAAGTCCTGCACCATGCGGACAATGGTGTCATAAACAGACACATCACCGTGAGGGTGGTATTTCCCAAGGACTTCACCGACTACGCGCGCGGCTTTTTTGAACGGCCGGTTGTGAGCGAGCCCGAGCTCGTTCATCGCGTAAAGCACGCGCCGATGTGCTGGTTTTAAACCGTCCCGGATATCCGGAAGCGCGCGGCCGACGATTACACTCATCGCGTAATCAATGTAGGACTCGCGCATCTCATCTTCGATGGGGCGCGGGTTTACTTTCTCGCCGATGGCGTAGACAGATTGCGAAGGCGGCTTAAGCCCGCCAGCGGCGGCTTCGGTTTTGGATTCTTCCGCCGGCTCTTTTGGCTCTTTTGATTTGTTTTTGTCGTCTGCCATATTCTTAAACTTTGTCACCCCCGCGCAGGCGGGGGTCTAGTTACTGGATCCCCGCTTCCGCGGGAATGACATGTTTTGATTACACGTCTAAATTTCTTACCGCTTTCGCGTAGCGCTCGATAAAGGTGCGGCGCGGGTTTACCTGGTCACCCATGAGCACGGTAAATATTTCATCGGCTTCAACAGCATCATCCAGCGTCACGCGGAGGATCGTCCGGCGGGCCGGGTCCATCGTTGTCTCCCAAAGCTGGGATGGGTTCATTTCCCCAAGACCTTTGTACCGCTGAACGCTCATGCCTTCCTTGCCGAGTTCGGAAACAATTCTAAGCAGCTGAGGAAGCGAGGCGGCCTGCTTGGAAATCTTACCGTTCGAAATTTCAAATATCGCTTCAGGTGCGTGTTTAAAATCATCCAGCGACCGGTCGAAAGCTTCGAGCTCTTTGATTAATTTTTGCATCGCATGAGCTTCCGTAATAACAACGGCCTCCGGCTGCACCGAAACAGCTTGCGGTACTTCTTCTTTCTTTTTGGCTTTTCCCGTGTCCTTATCCTTTGCCCCGCGGGCGCGCTTTGCTTCTTTCTCTTTTACTTCTTCCGCTTCCTCTGCCTTTTTCCGTTTCTCTTCCTCTTCCTCAAAAGCACTTTCGGCATCCGCCAGCTCTTTCTCGGAATAAACGAACTTCCCGGCCGGCTGAGCGCTTAGCCCGCGCACGTAGCCGACGGGAAACGCTTTTTTCTTCGGGTCGCAGGCTTTGACGTACTCCTGGAAATTTACTCCTTTGGATTGGATAGACCGCTCAACCTCATGAAATTTATTCACCGTTTCAAGAAGCTGCCGGAGCTCCTTCTCATCAAACTTTCTCTTTGCCTTGCCAACGGTTAAAACCTGCACGCCTTCGACGCCGAGCTCAATCAGCATCTTATTCATCTGCACCTCGGTCTGGATATATTCCTCGCGCTTCCCTTTCTTTACCTTAAAAAGCGGCGGTTGGGCGATATAGATGTACCCACCCTCGATGAGCTTACGCATTTGCCGGTAAAAAAATGTTAGGAGAAGCGTGCGGATATGGCTCCCGTCGACATCGGCATCGCACATCATGATGACTTTATGATAACGGAGTCTTTCCAGATTAAAGTCCTCTTCGCCCACGCCGGTGCCGACGGCGGTAATGATGGTCCGAATTTCTTCGTTGGAAAGCACCTTGTCGAGACGCGCTTTCTCTGCGTTGATAATTTTGCCGCGCAACGGAAGGATGGCTTGGAACCGCCGGTCGCGCCCCTGTTTCGCCGAACCACCGGCCGAATCACCTTCAACGAGATAAAGTTCGCTATTGACCGGGTCTCGGTCGGAACAATCGGCCAGTTTCCCGGGTAAACTCGCGGAGTCGAGAGCGCCCTTACGTCTTGTCAGTTCCCGCGCTTTCCGTGCGGCCTCCCGGGCTTCAAGAGCCAGCATGCCTTTTTCAACAATCTTATTGGCGATAGGCGTGTTGCGGTCGTAAAAACCGGTGAGTTCTGCGTAAACGGCGGACCCGACAATGCTCTCCATTTCACTGTTGCCGAGCTTGGTCTTGGTCTGGCCTTCAAATTGCGGGTCGGGGAGCTTTACGCTCACCACAGCCGTAAGCCCTTCCGAAAGATCCATGCCCGAAAGGGTAGTTTCCGCGTTTTTCTTAAAGAGCTCGTTCTTGCGGGCATACTGGTTGGTTGCGCGCGTGAGCGCGGATTTAAAACCGACCAGGTGCGTGCCCCCTTCATGCGTGTGAATATTGTTGGCAAATGTAAAAATATCGTCTGTGGAATAGCCGTCGTTCCACTGAAGCGCGCACTCCACCGTCACGCCTTCTTTATCGGATTTGAAGTAGACGATTTTTTTGTGCAGGGGGTTTTTATTTCGGTTGAGAAACTCGACAAATTCCGCAATCCCCCCTTTGTAGTGGAAAATGTGCTCGCGGCTGCTTTTTTCGTCCTTAATCGTAATTCGAAGGCCGCTGTTTAAAAACGCGAGTTCGCGCAGCCTGCCGGAGAGCGTCTCAAAGCTGAGCTCGGTGGTTGTAAATACTTCCGCGTCAGGTTTAAATGTCACGCTTGTGCCGGTCTTGTTTGATTTCCCGATAACTTCCACCTTGCTGGCGGGTTCGCCACGCTCGTAAGACTGCTGGTACACTTTCCCATCGCGTGAAACCTTTACTTCCATCCATTCGGAAAGCGCATTCGTGACCGAAACGCCCACACCGTGAAGCCCACCGGAGACGCGGTAAGTCTTGCGGTCAAATTTCCCGCCGGCATGTAGTGTCGTCATCACGACCTCGAGCGCGGATTTTTTCTCGGTTTTGTGCATGTCTACGGGGATCCCGCGCCCGTTGTCCGTAACGGTTACGCTCCCATCGGCATGAATAGTTACATCGATTGAATCGCAGTAACCGGCGAGCGCTTCGTCGATTGAATTGTCCACTACTTCGTAAACAATGTGGTGAAGCCCGCGCGCAGCCGTGTCGCCGACGTACATGGCCGGACGGCGCCGGACCGCTTCTATCCCCTCAAGGACCTGAATATGACTGGCGTCATAGCTTGAAGATTTCTCTTCGCGGGCAGACTTTTCCCGCGCACTTGCCGGTTTCTTGGTTTTGGATTTTGGTCTGCTCATTAGTTTGGGCATTTTTACCTGTATTACTTTCTTGAAAGCTCTCCTACTCTGAAGACAATATCTTTTATATTTTCTTCTCCTACTATAAACTGAGCCCGCCTAATTAACGACATTTTGTACTTCCTGCTTAACTCAAAGGCTCGGCTGGAATCGTCCACGCGGGCGAAAAGTATTTTACCACGCAACGCATACGGTTCGCTATGCTTGGCTTGACTTTCGCCGACCAAGGAATCCCATGCTTGCGTAAGCTGAGCAAATGTTGACAGCCGCTTTCCCGACAAATTTTTTAGAACGCGCGGGATAACGTCCTTAATCCCTAAACTCACCGAATCATCTCAAGCGGTTTTGAGCTCTATCGTGCTGAGCGAAGAATGACGCAAATGACGCATGAGACCGCTTCTTTTTTTGTTTCCGGTTAGACCAGCTGCATCGGCATGACCACATAAAGATAATCATCCGAAGTGCCTTTCACAACGCCGGATTTGTCCGGGTCGGTCAAGCACAGGAAAATTTCGTCGTCGTTTAAATTTTTCAGGACATCAATAAGGTATTGCGGGTTAAAACCAATCGCTATTTCCCTCCCAGACAGCTTCGCCCCCAGCTCTTCCTGCGACTCGCCCACATTTGGCGTTCTTGAAGAAACGAGCAGTTTGTCCCCCAACACGTCGAGTTTGATGACTTGCGTATCTACAGAGGTCAGCAGTGCAGCGCGCCGGATAGCCGACAAAAGCGCTTCCCGGTCTAAGGAAATTTTTGTTTTCTCTTCTTTAGGGATAACTTGTTCATAGTTCGGAAAGCGTCCCTCAATCAGGCGCGTAACAATCCGTGTTTCGCCCACTTCGAACGCAAGTTGGTTCTTAAGCGGGGCAATCTTGACGAGCCCAACACCCTCAAGAAGCTTGCCGAGCTCATTCACCGCTTTAGCGGGCACAATAGCCTCAAACTCGTAGTTTTTGGGGATGTCTACCTGCCGTTTAATAAACGATAGTCGTCTCCCGTCGGTAGCAATCAAGCGAAGCTCCCCATTTCGCAACACAAAAAGAGTTCCGCTCAACACATACCGTGTCTGGTCGTGTGAAATTGCAAATGAAGTCAGGTTAAGACACTCCCGTAACACGCTTTGGTCAACCTCAACCGGTTGCGTTTCGTCTGCTTCAGGTAGTTTTGGAAAATCATCTTTTGGCAAACCCATAATTTTGAATTGGCCCCTCCCCGTCTCTAGGGTAATGTTGTGATTCTTTGCTACTGAGAAGCAGATGGTTGTTTCTGGTAATTCTCTTACAATATCGTGTAATCTTTTTGCCGGGACAGTGATGCTTCCCTCCTCACTTACATCAGCCGATGTTTTTGTGGAAATACCGAGTTCTAAATCCGTTCCCACCAGCGAGAGAGTATCCTTTCCTTCAGACTCAAGGAGCACGTTTGCTAATACGGGGAGCGTGGCTCTTGAGCCAATAACTCCAACAACCTTGCTCAGCGCCCTTTGCAATCCTGATCTGGGAATGGTGAACTTCATATGAACCCTCCGGTTACTAAGGCTTTTGCTATTTTTTTAAAAAAAATAGTAGGAGTAATAGCAGCCCTGTTCGAGATGTTAATTCTTCTCATAAACGCTTTCAGTATAAAAACTTAACACTGTGTAATCCCTGTGGAAAACCCTACTTAAAAACAAACACCAATAACAAACAGAAGCACTATACTCAGCAAAAGGCACATTTCCACAAAAAACTTTTTTTCCCCACACCCAACACACGGCTTGTACACAACAATCAACCAAGAATTTTCCGCTTCAAAAAGGCGAGGGTTTCAAAAAAACCAGAGTCTTTACCACTCAACCTCTCAACCTTGGAACAGGCATAAAGAACTGTTGAGTGATCTCTCCCCCCAAAATATTGGCCTATTTCTAGGAGGGAATAATTCGTGAGATCTCTAGCTAGGAACATAGCGACCTGCCTGGGGTGTACAATGTTTTTTGTGCGCCGTTTTGCCCTCAAATCTGCGACTTTTAAATGGAAAAAATCTGCAACTTCCTTCTGGATCCCGTCGATGCTTATGCGGCCCGACTCTTCGCGGACGGTGTCCTTTAGAACTTCCTTCGCCATATTTAAACCGATAGAAGTGTTTGTTAGGGAGGAATAGGCAGAGATACGCACGAGAGCACCCTCAAGTTCGCGGATATTGGATTTGATATGTTGCGCGATGAAGTCGACAACTTCCTGTGGCATAAAAGTTTTCGTCCGCGCAAGTTTCGACCGGACTATCGCAATGCGGGTTTCGAGATCCGGCGGCTGGATATCCGTCACGAGCCCCCAAGCAAATCGCGAGATCAGCCTTTCCTCTAGCCCGGAAATTTCCTTGGGCGGGCGGTCGCTTGAAACAACAATTTGCTTATGCGCGTCGTATAAGGTGTTAAATGTATGGAAAAACTCTTCCATGGTAGTTTCCTTGCCGGCGATAAAATGTATGTCATCGACGAGCAAAATGTCAACCTCCCGGAAACGTTCGCGGAACCTTTCCATGCCCCGGTTCTGGATCGATGTGATCAAAAGGTTTGTAAAGCGCTCACTTGAGATATAAAGCACCTTGACTTCTCTATGGTCCTCGATCATCTTGTGAGCAATAGCCTGCATGAGATGCGTTTTCCCAAGGCCGACGGGGCCGTAGATGAAGAGGGGGTTGTAAGCCTTGGCGGGCGCTTCGGAGACCGCGGCGGAAGCGGCATGGGCAAACCGGTTGCTGGGCCCAACCACGAAGCGGTCGAATGTGAAGTTTCCGTTCAGCCCGTAGCGCTGGGAGGGCGGCGCAGGAGACGGTTCGTTCCGTTGGCCCATTGATGAAGGTGTGGTAATCAATCTCGGCGTTTGTTTGACGATGAAGTGCAGGACGGGCTTAACACCGAGCAGATCCGCGGAGGTGCGGATGAGTTCCTCATAATATTCTCTGAGCCAATCCGCGTAAAATTCATCCGGGACAGAGAGCGAGAGAATGTTATCTTCAAAACTCGCGAATTCGACGGGGCCAAACCAGGTTCGAAAACTTTGCTCGCCCAAGGATCCGCGGATGCGGTCTTTAATGGCGGGCCACAGCTCAGCCGGAGAAAGGGCGGTGCTTTTCGCTTGCACGGGATTATCCATACGGTGCGGTTACGTCCTTATCAACAAACGGGGGAATTATGAGTGCGGCTTATATTAATGACGCAAAACATTTCTTATCAATAACTTACTAAAAATAAAAGACTCTCAAAACCCATAAATTATCAACAATTTATCAACAAAATAATCCATTGAGAGTGCGCATTATAGCAAGCGGAAAATTTCCGATCAAGCGAATTTTCAAAAACTTTGCAACAAACAATATCTTCCATCGCGCAGCTCCTTAATGACCGGATCTGGGCAGGAGAAGGACGATGTTGAACTCGCGACACCAACGTGGTTATATAACCTGCAAACGTTCCCATCTAAAACAGCGCGCTGTCTAGAATCAAATTGAAAATTTTGTGTGCGCAGTGATAAAATGCAACGCTGTTTGAGCCCATCTGCGGCAGGAGGTGATTAAAATGAAACGAAATGAAATCGCTTTTCTCTTGATCATAATTTTCTTACTTGCGGGGACATTCTTCTATCCGGGGGAAGCCGTGAGCGGAGGATGCAGTGGTTGCGGAAATCAACTTAATGCTTACATAGGCGGATGTTATGTAGGGGAAAAATGCACATGGGAGGCCGACAGTACGTTCGGTTGTCTTTTTTGGGATTGCACGACGTATTGTCCTCCTGGTGGTGGTAAGTGCGAGCAGGGTCATTGGGAGTGTGAGCAAGTTTGGGGCTTTAGGGATTCCGAGACGGGGGAGTGCCGCGCTCAGTAAATGTTCATGCATCTCTGTTGAGATGCGAGTAAAATCAATAATTTACGAGTCTGGATTGCTAAAATACCTCACCGCTGAGCAGCGGTGAGGTATTTTTTCAATTACGCAGCTTCTTTGAATAGGGATTCAGCGCGTAAGCGAATGCTCAGGTTTTCGCTGAGCCGCAAGAGATCGAGCGCCTTCCGGATACCTTGGGGCGCCGCGTTTTGCGTGAGCAGTTGATCGAGAGCATTAAGAAGCGCAAGCGCCTCAAGGTCAAGCGGTGCGCTGGCCTGAATGTCGTTTTCAACCAGAAAGACATGATGCGCATCGCTTAGCGATTCAAGAACCTCCCTCCGCGTGTCGTAAACCAGCGTCTTAACATATTGATCCCCAGCGAATTTTTTCAGAGACAAAGGATTGTTCGTTAACCGAAGCGCCACGTTTCTATTTTCCACGCCAAGTTCTTTCCTCAGATCGAGCACTGCTTCTCGGACTTGCGCTTCAAGCCAGCGGTAATTAGGGACGTCCGGCACTTCTATTCGGACTTGGGCAAGTTGATTGCGGGCCAGGAGATTAATGAGGACCCCGAGGCTCGGGTCTTCCGGCAATGGAGTTTTGGTAAATCCCACCGAAATGCGTAGCGGCAGATTTTCAGCATCGGCATGGTTTTTAAAAAGAAGCAGATCGTTTCGCTGGGGAACTTCGGCGGGCAATGGCAAGGCAGTTTGAGCTTCCGTCGTGGGGACAGGCGTTTTCTCGCGCGCTTGACCAACGCGTAAAATACCGCCGGTAACGGCGCGAGCCACAGCAAAAATGGTTTCTGTGCCGGCGGTGATTCCAAAACCAGAATTGCCATTTTCTTTTTTCGCGCCTCTCTTGGATTCGATTTCCCGCAGATACTGATCCGCCAGATTTCCGACGTTGTTGTTTCTAAAAATTGGGTCTGGGTATCTGGAATGGATCTGCCGAACCTGTTCAGCGTCCTCTTCAGAAAGCCGGTAACGGGTGAAGACGATAAAAACGACATCGTCATCAAGCCTGAGCCTTTCCGGCGAGCCGTCAGAAGTGGAAGTGCGCTTTTCTAATAGGCGCGTGAGCGCGGAAGAGAGCGCTTGCTTAGCAGCCCGGCCGCCGCTTTCTTTTAAGATAAGAACGGCGCGTTTGTTAAGTTCGACATGCTTTTCCCCTTTCTCCTCGTATTCGCGCACAAGAAGCTTTCCAAGCGTATCGATTGCCTCCTCATTTCCGATTTTTCCTAAAAGCTCGATGGCAAGAGCAGAAGCTTTTGAACCTGGCTGGCTTAACACAATCTCGGTTAAAGTCTGGGTGAGCCGCGATTCATCCGGTTCGATTTCAGACAGCGTCGTTCGGTCAATTAATTTTGCCCAGGAGAGCAGGCGGGCGAAAAGCGGCGCTTCAGCCTCGATATTTACAGAGGTAAGCAGTTCTTTTAGAGAAAGTAAGCTTTTTGGAATATTCGTACTTCCCGAAATGAATTCCATTTGGCGGCGCCGCGCTTCTTTAATGGCGTCGGCTAATTCATCCAGGGTGATTCCGCCTTCCTGATCCAGGCTTACGGGGATTAAGAAGCGCGTGTCTGTTTCGGGAAAATTTACTTTCAAATAAGGAATGCCATCACGGTGTTCAATAAAGGCCCGCGCGGCAGCGAGCCACATTTTCTGCTGTGACTTATCGGAGCGGTTAAGGAAATCAGCTGTCAGTCGATAAGGCGCGTTTCGGTAAAATTCAACGAACCATTCCGCAAATCCTTCGAGCTCATCCTGCAGGGAATAAGGGGAGATAATAAACCCCTTTGTGTCTTTCTTATATTCGGCGTAGGCTTCACCCCACATCACTCTCCATTTTTGAAACCACGAGGCAAAGTACATCTGATGCCCTGTTTCATGCGCAATGGTGTTGTACTCGGGCTTCCCGGCGGGGAGCGAAAAATAAGATGTTAGCTTCGTTTGCTTGAACCATGGAGAATAAAGCCCCCTGTGGGGTGTCGAGGTATGCGGATACCAGGGATGGAAAAATAGGCTCGGGTGCTCATTGGGGAACGGCAATCCTTCCGCTGTAGACTTGAGCGCAGCTTTGGCAGCGGACGACCCCGGGAGTCCGTGGACCTCCAGCGTTCTATTCCCTTCCAATTCGATCGACCACGGCCATATTAAGAAAAACCAAGGCACATAATAGAACTTAACCCATTCGAAATGCAGGAAAACAAAGGGAATCTTTTCGATCATCCGCCACAAGTAATTAATTAAAGGATTCTTAAACAACCGGATTGCCGGCAGGCGTTTTTCAACAGTTTTGTCGAGATAAATGAGCGGCGCTACAGAAATGAGAAAGAGCGCGCTCCAAACAACTGGCCAGAACGGGACATGCGTTTCTGTTGCTTCGAGCAGCAGCAAGACGGCGAGCGGGATAAGAACATTTCTGAGTTTGAATAAACCTTTTATCGCCGGGAGAAAAGTCGGGATTTTTTCGGAGGCCCATACCTTAAGCCTCAGCATTAGAATGCGTATGCGATATTTCTCGCGGGCGAGATTACGGAGTGAAAACGTTCCAATCTCGATGAGCGGAATGAGCGCAAGCGAGACGACGATGTAAGATTTTGTGTCCGCCGGGAGTGCGCCGAGCGGGCTTTCGAGAATAAATATGGGTAAGGCCACCGTCAGCGGGATGGCCAGGAAATTGAGAAACGCGATGTAGGCAAGCCGTGCGATGGTCTTGGACACAATATTGCCTGGGTAAAACCATTTCCTTGCGCGGTGAGGCGTCAGCGTTCCTCCGGGCTCCTTTTCACCGTCCGAGTGCGTTGTCCCGAAACCTGCGGCAGCAATCTCGTTTAGTGCAATCCCCTGCTCCTTAAGGCCCGGCCCGGGCGGGGGCAGAGCTTGGAGCCATCTTGTCTCGGCAGAAACAGCGCCTAGAAGACGATTGCGGTGGAAAGTGAAAACATCCTCTCCCAAAAGACGGCGGATCACCGGCAAGGGAATGGCTGCCGGCGAAACGGGTTTTAGCATGGTATGCGCGCGGCTGCCGGGGAGCATTTGTCTTAGATAATTTTTATTTGGCCCGACCTCCGTTATTCTGGGGGTGATTTCAAGAACGGCGATTCCCCTTTTCTCGAAAAGACCCTTCAGGCCCCCGGTGTGGAACCCTCCGGTCACCAAGGCAGATTTTTGCACGCCGGATTGTCTCAGCCTGGCAGAGACATTTTCGAAAATGGCCGTGTCACGGTCTCCGGCGAGATCGTAAAACCGCAGCGCTTCGTTGAACAAGGCGTCGAGCTGGTTCCCGGCGCGCGCTGTATCGAACTTGTCACCGAGACGACGCTGGAAAGCGCTCGGCAAAAATCTGTTCGGTCTCTCTTTAACTTTCCCCCAGGCTTCCTTGGTCAGCTCCAAAGCCAACAGACTTTTCAGGATTCCAAAGTCGGTATAAAGTGTCAGCAATTTTTTTTCTTCCCCGGTTTCCGTCAGCCGGGAGAAAAGCTGTTCTGTCAGCGCGTTCGTTTCTCGTGAAAAATCGAGGGCCTTTATTTCCTGTTGGATCACCAATTTCCCGAGCGTTGCGGTGGCCGCCGGGTATTCGGCAAAGTCAAATTTCTTGCGGCGGGCCTGCTCGTAAAAAGCTTCTAGAAAACCGCGAATGTCCCTGACCGCGTTGTTTCCCGAACGGTTTTCAAGCAAGCTTTGAAAAGTCTCGATAATTTGTTTAGGAAAATGGTTTTCATCCAGCCAGTTTAGGAGGGCAATCCGTTCTGATTTGAAGGCCTTATTATTATCTGCATTAATCGAGGTGTTCTTTTCAATCTCTCTCAGCTTGGAATACCGCACGAGCTGCGGGTACGCATTTTGGTTGACGGGGTCGCTCAGATTTAAGTCGAGATGATCCTCGGCGAGATTCTTCAACATTTCCAAGTATCCTTCCATGTAGGCCCGGCTCCGCTGGAGACGCACCCAAACTTTCAGGAGTTTTTGCAGAACGGGGCGCCGGAATCGGGGCACAAGCGTGTTTAGCTTTCTTTCGACATGCCTGAGCAAGGCGGATGCGGTTTGCTTTGCCGCGTAAACGTTTTGGAACGAACGCAGGTTCTTCTTGTAGAGAAAAGGATTTTCAATTCCGTACGCCGTTACGCCGCGTCCTGACTTCAGCAGAAAAAGTTCCGCTCCTCCGATTTCCCCTTCCCGCAGAAGCCGCTCGCCAATCTTCATGTTGAGGGTCTCGTCATTAAAGAATCGGAGCAGATCGGGGGAAATGCGGTTCGGCAAGCCGCCTTCCAGAAAAATTGTTTCCACCCCATGATTTTCCGACAGAAAATGGAGGAGTTTTTCTATGCTTTGCTGGGCGTGAAATTGGTTGTGCGCGTCTTCGATAAGAAATATGACGGGCTTGTCTTCCGGCAAAATCATCGCCTGCCCGTCCCGGATCTCTGCCATTGTTTCCGGGATGGCGAGGGTTTCGCCGTAGTTTGCGCGGGCTTGGGGGATGGGGCTTGTTGTCCCCGCGGCTGTTGCTGCGTATGAGATTGCCGGCCCGATCTCAGATAGCGGAACGGTTAAACAGAGTACGAGAGCTGTGAGTCGAGCCATCATTCCTTTATGTGTTCGCAAAAGATTCATAAATGTTCTAGGCAGAAAAAGAGCGTTGCCCGTTTTCGTGCAACGCCCCAATACTCGCCCCAGGGCGAGAATCCGCCGCCTTCTACAGTCTAAGGCCGCAGTACCGTACGCCCAGTCCCAATAGTCTGTATATTACCACGAAGCTTGTTAAAGTTGAACATCGTTTATCGGACTCGAACGTATTTTTATAAGTGATTTTCCTGTAATTGCTTATATTCAATTAAATCCTCGTGGGCTCCCCAATTAACGCTACGTTTCACCGAAAGAATGTCGATAAACATGATGAGTCATTCTGGTATGCGAACTCAGGCACTCGTTCTCCTATTCGTTTGGGATCAGGGAAAATTCGCGCTGCCATTTACGTTCCGTAAATGGCGCGCTCATTTGACTTGATTATGGGGAAAGCCGTTCGACAGTACAAAGCGAAACTTCAACGCACTTTGTCGTTTCCTTCCCTTTTTTTCACCGTTGCAGCCAGCATGGTGGGTACCGGTATATTTACGACTTCAGGCTTCATCATGCGGGATGTCGAAAATCCGTGGGCCATGCTTTTGTGCTGGGTTCTGGGCGGTTTCATAGCTCTTTCCGGAGCGCTTTGTTACGGTGAACTTGGAGCCATGTTTCCGGAAGCGGGCGGCGACTACGTTTTTTTGCGGGAAAGCTTCGGGAAGCGTGCCGCCTTCTTATCCGGCTGGGTTTCTCTTTGGGTAGGATTCTCCGCACCTATTGCGGCCACCGCTATTGCTTTTGGAAAGTATTGCACCGTTTTGCTTCCGTCAAACGTGGTTTCGGTTCACACACCCATCTTTTTGGCGCTTCTTTCGATCATATTGTTTACGTGGCTGCATGCTCAAGGACTGGCCATCGGCGTCGGCGTTCAAAATGTAATAACGTTCCTTAAGGTTGTTCTTATTTTTTTTCTCGTTGGGTTTGGTTTAACGGTTGGTAAAGGGTCGTATACTCATTTTGACGCAGCTTTTGACTATTCCTTTATTTTCTCCGAGAAATTTTCAGTATCGCTCATTTTTGTTTCATTTGCCTACAGCGGCTGGAATGCCGCGGCCTATTTGGGAAGCGAGGCTGAGAAGGCCGAGCGAAATATCCCTCTGTCGATTATCGCGGGGACACTTTTTGTAATGGGGATGTATGTGTTACTCAATATCCTTTACGTTTATGCTATTCCAGCAAGGGAAATGTATGCGGTCGAGAAAATCGGGGGGCTGGCCGCTGAGCGATTGTTTGGCAAAAACGCCGGCTTCATTTTTGCTGCCCTGATCGCGTTTGGCCTCCTTTCGACCCTAAGTTCGATGATTATAAGTGGACCCCGAGTTTATTATGCAATGGCAAGGAATAAGTTGTTTATTAGAATGTGCGGAACCGTTGATAAATCATCCCGTGTACCTCGCTTCTCCGTTATTCTGCAAGGGATTGTCGCCGCCATCCTTACTTTAACGTCCACCTTTTATACGCTCCTGGTCTATTCGGGTTTTGTGCTCGCTGTCTTTTCAGCCTTAACGGTGGCTGGGATGATGTTTTTGCGCTTTAAAAGACCAGATTTACGCCGTCCTTACAATGCGTTTGGTTATCCGTGGCCCCCCATTGTGTTTATTTCGATGAACGTGTGGATTGTAGTCTTCAGCGTTAGAAATAATTTGGAAACTTTTTTCTGGGGAGCGGGAACTGTTGCGGCCGGTTTAATCGTTTATGAATATTTCAACCGGCGAGCCAAAACGATCGGGAAAGTGTTCAAAACGTCCCGTTACCTTTCTATGTTCGAGTAATTCAGATCTAGCCTCTTGCTTAATTCTTGGAACGCTTTGTCTCCTGCCAGTTCAGCGCTGAGAAAAAGCTGAGTTTGGCCTAACCGTCTGGATTTGGCCAGCGATTCAATCAAACGCTTCTCATCTTCGGAAAGGACCACTTGAGTTTGGCTCTTCGGATCGTAGAGATAACCTTTCTTATCCCAGGGCCAGACATAAATGTATTGGCCCATCGGAGTACAGCTGAAAAACTCGCCACAGGGACTGGCTATTTTTTTCAAGATGATCTGATACCCTTTGTAAATAATTTCAATAGTGTTGCTGAATGCTGTTATAAAAGCATCAATCGCAATTTGCGGTCTGAGCTCATCCGGAAGCTCACCTCGTTCCCATAAGTAGTCATCGAAGATAATCAATCCGCCTGCTTTAAGCAAATCCCAGCTCAGCACCGCATCTGCTAAAACGTCCTGTGCTCTATGAGCGCCATCCACATAAATTATGTCGAATGACTCGAGCGGGAGTTTCTTTAGCTCTTGCTGCGAATAACCAACAATGGTGGTTGCCTTTTCGGCAAATCCTGATTTTTCCAAATTAGACAGATATCTTTCTTTTAACTCGCCCGTGAATATGTCTATGCCGGTAAGCGTTGACGTTGGGTGCGTGAGAATGTTTTCCAGCATCCAAAGCGCCGATCGGCCTTCAAAAAGGCCTATTTCCAGATAACGGAGATTCGGTTTTCCCTTAAGCGGGCTCAGATATTCTCTCCAGACTGGAATATCATGTGAAAACCAGTCCGAAGTAAAGTGATACTTTTCGGTTTGAGACAAATAATCTCGGTGAGCAGCTTTTCTGTTAATAGTTTGGATATAAAGATATACGGAAGCAATGGCAATAGCGATTAACAGCGTTATGCGAATAAGACTCTTTTTCAATTTCATGGAAAGCTCCTATGTTCGGACATCTACAAAAAGCAGGGGATCGGGGTAATAAATTTGCCAAGCGTAGAATCATAGAATCTATTGCGGTAGAAGTCAAATGCAGAAATTCCCCAAGAGTGAACGATCTTTAAAATTTTTCTTAGGCGGCGGCACCTTACCTAAAGAGAGAAAAGAGAAAGTAAAAATCTCAAAGCAGGAAATTTTTTTAACGAATTGGCCGAAGTTAAAGAGAGACAGAGGGATGGAATTTTTCTCTCTTTTCTCTTTGCGAAACAATCCCAAGCATCC
>JACQQS010000034.1 GCA_016206925.1 Candidatus Omnitrophota bacterium | reverse complement strand
TTCTCTACCGGTGTAGGCATAGGCATAGGGTGTGAGCCTTTTGGTGATTCCATCAGTAGGATTGCCAAAGGCATCGTAAGTGTAGGATTGAATAAGGCTGCCGTTTTCATTGGTTAAACCTGTTATACTTTAAGTTCGTTCTTTGTGACGGTTTAGAAGCCAAAAAGAGAAACAGTAAAATATGATAGTTAAGATGAACAGTATGAAAAATTTTTTCCTATCCACCAATAAGAGGACTAAGCACGAGATCCCTACTAAAAAGATACTGACATTTATGATACTTTTCAGACGCTTTCTTGCTACTGCGCCGGAATTTACGCTACCCTTACCGAGATTGTCTGCGCCGATACTGATTTTACTGCAATTCTTAAGTACTAAGATGGCTTGAACTGTCGAAATAATAAAAAAACCGAAAAATATTCTTGGTGCACCAAACAGAACTGCTATAACCATGCCAATTACTTGATAAACTACCGGTATCCAGAGACAGAACATCATTTGCAAGAGATGGTTTAACGCAGAGGCGGACAGACATTTTTCTGATGTCAAGGAATATGATTTCATCACTGGAAAAACTAAGATAGCCGCAATAGTTAGAACAAGTGAACCGCTGGCAAGATTCAAAGGTGAGGTACCTATCCCCAAAGAACTGTTTTGCCATGAGCTAACAATTTGAAAAACCAGAAGAGAATCTACGGAAAATAAAAATAAGCCACTGAATACCGAAAGACGCTTTGAGAAAACTTGGTGTCTTTTCACAAAACTCTGGAACGAATTGTAATTAGCTGCGCCTAAGGAAAAAATGATACTCAAAATAACCAAACCCACGTCTCCACCTTATCCTGTCCATATAAGTGAATTTAAAAAAACACCCATATTAAGTAAGCTCCGACTCCTATAGCAACACCCCCACTAAAAAGTACCACGCCCGCCCCCGCAGCACCGACTGCACCTCCAGATGCTAAGGCTTTAGGGACCCCCGCTCCAATCAGGCCTGCTCCGCTTTCGATTAGCCCGAAACCCGTTAGTGCAGCAAGTCGTTGTGTATTAGAAAATTGAGGAGCATTCTTCCCTAAACTTTGAAACGCTCGTCCAAATTTATCAAGTAAGCGGTTAATCTGCCGAACGGCCTTATCCCGACCGATTCGACCTCTCTCTAAAAGGTTCTTAATCTGGTTTAGCTGTCTTTCCAGACGCCTTTGTAACTCTTTAAGTTGCTCTTTTCCTTTACCGGTACCTTTATCCGGTACTTGATCCTTATTGCAGTCCGTACACAAACCAGACGGGTCAGAAAAATTCAAAGCATTATTCCCCACATACGTATACAGATTTGGGCCGTCGACGAAGAGAAGCGGATCGGGTGAAATAAATCTGCTGAGTGTGGAATCATAGAATCTGTTGCGGTAGAAGTAAAGGTTGAGTTCGCTTTCATATTCTCTACCGGTGTAGGCATAGGGTGTGAGCCTTTTGGTGATTCCATCAGTAGGATTGCCAAAGGCATCGTAAGTGTAGGATTGAATAAGGCTGCCTGTGGAATCGGTTATGCCTGTTACGGTGTACTGGTGATCATGAAGGATGTAATAGGTGCTGCGTCGCTGGGTTTGAGAGAGTAATTCATCCACGGTAGGGCCCCAGAGATAGCTCCTGAATTCATTACCTTTGGCGTCTAATTCGCTAAGCACTTGATCGCCGTCGTGGAGGAAATAAATCGTGCTTGAGGTAGAAGCGCTCATTACTGTTTTAGAATGCCTCCTTCCTAAAGGATCATAGGTGAAGCGAATGACTGTGCCATTGGGCTCTTGCACTTCTTTAAGTCTTCCTAGAAAATCATATTGGTAGGCGGTGACACCAACGCCCGGCACATTCCTGGTCTTCATTCTTCCTGCTCCGTCATAGGTGAAAAGTATCGCAGCGGCTTGGGTGTATTGGTTCAAGATGTTTGTGGTGTAGTTAACGGAAGCGGCTGAGACGCGGTTGCCCAAAGGATCATAAATGATCGGTTTGATGCCGGCAAGGGGGTCATCTTCGCGGACAATCTGCTCGGCAGGGTCGTATTCGTAGGCCGCAAGACCGCTAGACGAAGTCTTCGTGCGAATATTTCCGAGGCGGTCGTAAGTGTAAAGAAACTCCTGAAGTGTGCCGGCGGCACGTTTCGAAATAAGCGAAAGCAATCGATCGGCTGGATCATAAGAAAAATCCGTCGCTACGCCGTTTGCAAGAATTTTCTTCGTCAGGCGCGATGCCTCGTCGTAGTGATATTCGTAGATACCGCCGGAGGCCGTAATGCGCTCAAGCCGATTGAGCTTATCGTAGGAAAAGGCAACGGTCCGGTTCTTATGATCGATGCGCAAAATTCTGTTACCATCCGCATCGTAAGCGTGTCGCAATGTTTTTACCGTCGGCCTGGAAATGCGCTCGGCGATTAGATCTCCCAAATCGTTATACGCAAAGGTAACGTCGGTCTCCATGTTAGAGGCGGAAATTAAGCGGCCGAGTTCATCGTAGGAAAAAACTTCCTCAGTACCATCAGGAAATATTCTTTTGCTGAGACGGTCGAGCGCGTCGTAGCGGTAATTGATGGCGATCCCACTTCGGTCTTGGATTTGAGTAACGTTATTCCCGCGATCGTAAGCAAATTGCTCTGACGAACCATCGGGATAAACGCGGCCGGTAAGGCGCTCTGCAAAGTCGTAGTTATGAAGCACTATCCTTCCATTATGATCCGTTAACGTTTTAATCTTTCCTGTCGGCGTGTAGCTAAAGAGCGTTTGAGCGCCTACCCGGTCGGTAGTTGAGGTGATATGGTTTAAAAGATCGTAAGTAAATTGAGTTCGGTTACCGGCGGGATCGATTTCTTCGAGGACATTTCCACGCGCGTCATAGACAAAGCCGGTGGCGTTGCCAAGCGCATCGCCTGCCGTTTCAACCAAACCTTGCGGCGTGTAAGTGAAAGTGGTCTCATGCGCTAACGGATCGCGAGTACGCAAGAGATTTCCAAATTCGTCATAGAAAAAACTTGTGATATTTGTAAGCAGATCCTCAATTTGAGCGAGATTGCCTTCCGGATCATATCGAAAAAAAGTTGTATTGCCGCGGGGATCGGTGCTGCTTGACACCTCATTAAAAACCGGTTCATAGGTAAAGGAGCTTGCACGCAGCAACGGATCCTGAGAGGTTAGAAGATTTCCTTTCCCGTCATACGTGAAGACCGACTCTTTTCCTCTCGCATCAATGACTTTTGTGAGATTCCGCGCGCTATCGTATTCAAACCTTGTCACGTTTAAAAGCGGATCGGTTTCCTTTATGAGGAGTCCTGAGGCGTTAAATTCTCTTCGCGTGACGCGCCCAAGTCCGTCGGTAAGCTCTATCTCTGCGCCTGGACCATACCGGTAATCAATCCGATCAATATCGCCGGGAATATTTCGCGAGGCAAGCCTTCGTTTTTCATCAGCAAGATAGTTGTAAAATGTCTGAACGCCAGAACGGTCGATTCGTATCGCCAGATCTTGATTTGGATGGTAGAAGTAATTTTCGGCATGCCCGAGGGGATCTTCGACAGCAAAAAGTGTGTTATCCGGATGATAAACGAAGTACCAAATTCTGCCGAACGGATCGGTGACATCCGTAAGTCTCCACGCACCTCCGCCGAAAAGGGCGTAGCCAAAGGTAGTGGTTTGATTCGAAGCGTCTGTGACTATGCTTAAAAGGCCGTTTTCATTGTAGGCAAACGAAAGCGTATTCCCATTCCGGTCTGCCATAGACCGGAGTTTCCCATCCAAGCTGAAACGGTAGGTTGTTCCGTCTTTAAAACGCAAACGGTATCCGTCGGTTTCGGAAAACAGTTCGGCATAGTTGTTTGGTTTTGTAGCGGAAAATCCACCGCTTCCATCCGGCAAATAGAAGAGTTCTCCACGAGGCCCGTCGGTTACCACCGCACTTCCGTCCATGTTCCTTTCCAGAAAAATTTCGTAACTGTGATACCAGCCTCTGCCCATAATGCCCTCAAACAAACTGGAAGCTTTATACGTCCGGACGAAAGCCACATCAAGTCCCCGAGCAGGAACCGTAAACTCCTCAACCTCGAATAATGTGGTGATTAGAGGAGGCTCGAGGGTCAGTGAAATCGTTAAATCCGGATCGTCATCCGTACCATCCGGATCGGTCAATCCCAAATCATTCGTGAGTGTCGCTTGAACGACATAATCATCCGCGCCAGAAAGATCGTTGGTAACCCAGTGAAAGAACCAGCTTTCGGCTGCGGGATCAAACGCTAGAGGCTGTGCGCCAGAGTCATAACCGGTTGAGGCAGAAGTAATGCGCACTCTTCCGCTCACAACATTATCCGCGCGGTAAAGCTCAAGAACATTTATTCGTACCAAAGAACCAGCTGCGTAAATGTTATCCGTGTCGTCGCCAACAAAAGAATCTACCTTTTCAATCACCGGCGGACCCACAATAAGGTTCACCGCTACCGTATTGCTAAACGTGCTCGCTCTAGTATCAGAGTGACCCTCGGGTCCCGATAGCGCATTCACTCTGTAATACTGGTTCCCCGTGACATGCGGCGCCGAAATCAATTGACTGATATCGGCTGAATAGAAGATAGTAGGATTAGCAAAGCCCGCGTCTGTGTCTTCTTCAAGCCGGTAGAGGAAACCGCCCGAACTCGACACATCGGTCCAGCTCAAAAGATATTGGCCAAACCCTTCACTTGGACCTGAAAGCTGTGGCGTCTCAGGAGCGGCGCGATAAGCCGCGTCGGTATTAACAAGGAAGACATGGTCGAGAAAGAATACTCCTTGCGAGGCGGTCTCTCCAGGATTAACCAACCATAAAATATTTTCTACGTTTTGTAAGGGAAAAGGAGCATTGGTTAAATCAAATATCGCTCATTTCATAAAATTTGCAATACAGCAACGGAAGAAAATACCGTTGAGTAAAGTACGGTTCTTTGACATACCACTCAGCTTTCTACGAGCAAGCAGATTGAGTTCCGCTTTTGTTCTTGCCTGATGGCTTTTGAGTTCCTGATGCTTCAAATGATTCCAAACCTGCTCATCAGGATTCAAGTCTGGAGAGCGGGATGGCAAATAAAAGACATGAAGACGCTTTTGGCGATGGATAAAGGACGTTGTTTTCTCCGAGACGTGGGGTTTCGCTTGATCCATGACAACGACCAAATGCCGTGCGGGATGATGCTTCAGCAGCTGCGCCAGGAAATCAATGACCTCGATAGAAGTAATCCGTTTCTGGTGAAGTCTAAAGACAAGTTGGCACGACTTACTGATTGCGGACATAGCGGAGACGCCGCCGCGGTTTCCGGTCACCCGTTGGATCGGAGTTTCCCCTTTGGGAGACCAGGTTTTCCCCAATACGGCTGTTAATGAGATATTGGATTCATCTTGAAAGTAGAGAATCGCTCGGTATTTAAAGGCGGTACGCTTGATTTTAGGAACCTGATAACGGATCCATTTCTCTCGGCGTCCATCGTCGGCTTCGAAATACCGGCGTTCTGGTTTTTGATAGGTCAGACCCATATCGCGAAGGATGCGCCACATCGTAGGTTTGGAGACGGTAACTTTTAACTCGCTCTCGGTTACTTGAATGAGCCTACGGCACGTCCAAAAATCTGTCTCGTATCCAAAATGGGAGGCTGGTTTCATAATGATCGTAGTTAATCGTTTCCGATGTTTGATCTCCAGCGTGTCGGGACGACCACTACCGGTTTTTCGTTCCAAACTGGAGAAATGTTTATGCTGCTCATAACGTTGGCACCATCGGTAGAGCGTCGAATAATCGACTTGATAGGCATCGGCCACATCCGTTTTTCGTTGGCCCATGGATACAGCCTTGATAGCCCTGACACGAACGTCGTACGTCGAATATCTCGATGGTTCCATTTCCAATGATATCGGCATGCACATGATACCACTCTAGGAAATATTGCAGATTTTATGAAGCTATCTATACGAGCTCTGTCCAAGTCTCATTTTGATTCACCGTATTCACAGCTTCCCATGCTTGGGATTGATTTTCGATCTTTGCAAGCAGGATTACCGGCCCGCCTTCCGTCTTGAGAACCCGCATTCTGAGTTCTTCGTAGGATTCAATGTTTTCCGCGTCTGCGCGTAAAGCAAAGGCAAAAAAAGAATAAGGCGCGAAAATATTTTTCCGATACTCGACACGCATAGATTTGCGACCGTCATAAGCTGCCTGATCAGTTATCCTTCGGTCGTAAACAACAGTTCCATCTATATCCCACGTATAATTAACAAGGGTTTCGCCATCAAATGTATCAAGGATCGCCACAGGCTTTGCTATTTCATGATAGATTTCAAGAGACACTTCGGTTGTATGAGCACCTCTGTCAATCGCTCTAACCGGAATCACATTTTGCCCAGAAACTAATTGAACATCCTGTGAAAAACTCAGGTCGGGATTCAGATTCACAGGAGTTCCATTAATGGTGAGGTTTACCAAAGGCTCGTCCACGATTCCCGAAATATTAACCGTTGAAACGTAGGCAACCACCCCATTTTGATGTGGCGAGGTAAGATCGATTTGAGGAACAGTTACATCAACAACCGTAATTGCGATGGTTTCGCTATCGGTTCCGGCAGTAGAAAGTCTCGAACTTGGATTCGACGCTTTAAAGATAACTCCGGAATATACAGCGGCAACTCCTCGTTGAGGCATCCAGTCAAATACTCCCAATCCACGACCTTGATCGATCAATGAGGCGCCGGGCGGAAGGTTTAATGCAGACAAAATAATAACATCGCGGGAATCCGGATCGGTGGCATGGACTTGAAACGTCAGATGTTCTTCTTCATTTACGGTTTCATTTCCAATGGGATCGAGAACGGGCGGCCGGTTTACATTAACCACCGTTACAGAAACATATTTGGTGTCGGTAAACACGCCGTCGCTAACCGTGAAATAAATGTTTTTGTAGATGCCGGCTTGGTCAAAATTGGGTGTCCATGAAAATGTCGCTGTGCGGTTACCATGATCGACGAACGCTGCACCCGTCGGCAGGCGGGATGAGCGGAATGTAAGACGATCATTTTTATCGGGATCGGTTGCGATTAATTTAAAACTGAGGGGCTTATTTTCGTAGGTTTTGAAAGGACCTGCGGGTAAAAGATTGGGAGGCGAATTGGCAGCCGCGTCGCTTTGTGCGATGAAGCTAAGAATGATTAAAGCAACGAATAAAACTATAGGGAAATACTTTGAGCGGTTCACTATTGTCTGCCTAAAGAAGAATTTTATGAGGGTGTGGAAAGTATACTTATTCGAATTGCTCAATACAACAAAAAATAAGGAATTGACTCAGAAACCTGATTTTAGGTCAAGGGACGGCGCCGCTCTGCGTCGCCGCCGCCTGCCCGTGGCCTAGAACCACGGGCAGGTACTGCCTTTAATTCCGGCAGGACTGCCGGAATTAAAGACTGCCCTCGATTTTTGCCGGACTGCAAAAATCGCGGGGCTGCTCCGGAAACCCCGGGCGTGCCCAGGGTTTCCTCCGCTGTGAGTTTTGACCAGTTAATATTACAGGCTGATTAAGATAAATGAGATAAGAACTATTTCTGGGCGGGCTTTTTAACGAGATTCAGCTCAAGGCACTTGGCGCGGATTTTTTCGAAGAGGATGTCCTGATTGAACGGCTTCTTAACATAGATATGCCCCTCGCGACGCATTCTGGATTCGAGTTTCTCGTCTGAAACCGCCGTCAGCACGAAAAATCCTTTCGGCCGAGGCGTGGGCATGGCTTTCATGCGCTCAATCAATTCATCACCCCACATGTGCGGCATTTTAATATCCACAACGACAATATCGGGCTCAAAGACTGCGGCTTTGTCCAGGGCATCACTGCCGTTCTCCGCGAGCTCTATCTGAAAATCGCCAAACTTTGCCTCGAGCATATTGTCGCGCAGGAGAATGCCCACGTCCGGCTCATCATCCACGATGAGAATTTTTGCCGAAGGAAACGGCGCATTCGGATCACAGCCGGCCGGCGGTTTCTCAGGCCCGATGAGCTGCCGGATGCTTGAAAATATAACTTCAGGATCAGCGGGCTTTCGAATGAAATCATCATACTGAATTTTCCGGAGGTCGCTTTTATGCTGTTCGAGGTAGCCGCTGATGATGATGACTTTGACATCCGGCTGTTTTTCGCGGGCCAGCTTCAAGACTTCAAAACCGTTCAGCTTCGGCATGTGCAGGTCAAGCAGAAGCAGGTCCACTTCATAAGCCGCGGCGATCTTGACGGCCGTTTCGGGATCTGTTGCTTCGAGCACGCGGAAATTTTCCTCGCGCAGAATTTCCGACGCGGCCCGGACCAATTCCTTGTCGTCATCCACCACAAGGATTGTCTTCCGCGTCTCGCTCATTTCGAGCCGGACTGTGAGAGGTATTGACGAGAAGTTTCGAGAAACTCGCGGGCTTGTTGAAGCACGTTAGCGGCATCCTGTGTTGTTGCCGTGAAATCTGCCTCGTAATCTCCCTTGACTCTGGCATTAAAAGCTTCTATAAGCCAACGGTGGAATTTAACGGGAAGAATAGCGGGTTTGGCAAAATTCTCTCCAAAGGCGGCATGAACGTGCGTGTGTTTCTTGGAGCGCCTAAAACCTTTTTCGCAAAGCAATGCTTCCGCAACGTAAAACATGGCATAATAAGATCTGCTTGCTGAAAAATCGAGTTCGCCCTCTTTAAGCAGAATCTCTGCCGCACGGATAGAATGCGATGATTTGTCTAACAACCTCTTAGTTTCTTCTTTCATGCAGCTACCGCATCTTCACGCACGTTTGAAAGAAATGAAGTGTCCCGCACTTTCCAGTCAGATTCGGTCACAAAAAAACTGCTGATACAAACGCTGTATTTAAGAGATAGATCGGAAGATAATTGCCCAGTTCGTACAATTTCGCCGTAATAATGTTCGATTTTGTCAAGCACGATAAGGATGTCCACATCGGAATCCTCCTCCTGCTCCCCCCGGGCGTAGGAACCGTACAGATAAAGACCCTTCAAGCGAGAGCCATAGATAGTCTTTAATCCCGCTTTCAATTCCGTTAAAAGATCCTTAATGTCAGGGGCCATATTTTCTCCGATCACCGCGATATTTTATGCGCGATAATGGCCTACTCAAGATTTTTCTCCGGCTTTCTTATCACTATTACACCCGTTTAACTTCATGTTGTGCCGGTTTGTAAGAGGTATTTGCGTGCTGTTTCGAGAAACTCGCGGGCTTGAGCGATCATTTCTACAATATCTTCCGTGGTCAGTGCGGAAAAAGCCTCGTAATCGCCCTGCACTCGTTTATCAAATGCATTGATAAGCCAGCGATGATATTTTGAATCAAGCACCTTTGTCTTGGAAAAACACTGCCCAAAAGCGCTATGTACAGCTTTATGTTTGGTGAAACGCCTCAATCCTTTTTCCAGAAGCAGGGCTCTTGCAATATAGAACATAGCATAATAAAGTCTTCCGGCCGCAAAATCCAGACCACTATCTTCGAACGTTTTTTCAGCTAATACAATGGCGCGTGATGCTTTATCCAAGAGGGCTTCTATTTCTTGATTATTCATGCAGCAACAGCATCCTCACGAACATTGGCGAAAAAAGATCTGTCACTCGTTTTCCAATCGCACTCAGTCGCAAATACCCGGCTGATGGCTAAATCGTATTTTAAGGAAAGCTCCGAAATCAAATGCCCTGTCCGGTCGATTTCTGCTCCATACCGATCAACAAAGGCATCAAGCACGATAAGGATGTCCACATCGGAATCCTCCTCCTGCTCCCCCCGGGCGTAGGAACCGTACAGATAAAGACCCTTTAGGCGGGCGCCATAGAGTGCTTGAAGCCCCGTTTTGAGTTCCGCCAGGAGCTCTTTGATTTTAAGCTTCTGAGTCATTTCTTATCCTTGCGGTCGCGGTCGAGCTTGTTTCTACGCGCCAGCACTTCTTCGATGACTTTGCGGAGCTGATCCAGGTAAATGGGTTTCTCGAGATAGGCGTCCACGCCGAGTTTGCGGGCCTCCGTTTCCATATGGGGATCGACAAAACCGGTGAGCACGATCACGGCCATACGCGAAAGCTCGCTCTGCATCTGGCGGAGAACGTTGATGCCGTCCATAAAAGGGTCGAGTTTCATGTCGAGGATGAGCAGGTCCGGATGTTCGCGCTCGATGATGCGGATGCCTTCTTCGCCGGTCGAGGCCTTGAAGAACTTAAAGTCCTTCATCTCATCCCGCACGTAAAATTCGAGCGGCTCTACGATGAACGGCTCATCTTCGATGACCAACATCTTTTTCATATTTATCTCCGCCTTCGCCGTAGGGCTTGCCCTTTTTCAGGGAGAATTCAAACAACGCGCCTTTCCCCGGCTCGCTTTTGATCGCAATCGCGCCGCCATGCGCTTCGATCGTGTCTTTGCAGTACGCAAGGCCGATACCCGTTCCGGCATCGCCTTTCGTGGTGAATTTAAAATCAAATGCGTGCTTCGCCGTTTCCTCATCCATGCCGCATCCAGTGTCCCCGAAATAAATTTTGATCATCTCGGGATTTTCCGGGTCCTCTTCAGCCTTGACGCTGATCCTTTTCTCGGCATTGCCTTTCATGGCATCGTAGGCATTTTTGATAAGATTCACGAATACGCCCTGAAGCCGGTGTGAATTCGCATGCACGAGCGGCAGATTCCGCGGGAGACTGATTTCAATCGTGGGCTCGGCCAGACGCTCCCAATACGTCGTGAACCGGATTTCTTCGATCGCGTAATTGATGATAAGACCGAGGTGAATATCGGCAAAGCGGTCCTGGCCTTTGATCAGGTCCGTCACCGAGTTGGCGATGCCTTTAATGCGGTCGGTGTGATTACGGAGCGGCCGGGCGATATTCTCATTGATGATCGTGATGACGCGGTCGGTCATCTCGACAATTTTCTGGTCACCGGCCTGCTTGCCGTATTCCAGGATTTCATCGAGCAGTTTTCCCAATTTGCCGAAATGATAGTAAATGAAGCTGATTCCCTGAAGCGGATTTTGAATTTCATGGCCCATGGCGGCCGACATGCGCGCCACCAGTTCCCGGCGTTTCATATCGAGCATCTGCGCCTGGGTGCTCTCGAGCTCCTTCTTGGCTTTCTCGGTTTCGCTGAGCGCTTTCATGAGCTCGTTTGTGGCGTCATTCAATTTCTTGTTTGTGCTGGCCAGCTCCTCGTTGGCTTTCGCCAGCTCGTTCGTTTTCTGGATCTGAACGTCATAGAGCCGCGCATTTTCTATCGCGATCGCCGACTCTTGCGCGAGCGTTGAGAAGACATCGAGATCATCCTGCGTGTAATCCTCGTCGGATTTTTTGGTGCCCAGGATGAGGAAACCACGCAGCGATAGGCGGTCTCTGACACTTCCCCCCTGGGCATCTCTGCCTAGGAATGATGGGACGACTGCTTCTGCCTTGAGGTCGGTCAGCAGTTCATAAATAGCACGCGTATCAAGATTGCTTATGCCGCTTGAGGCAGAAAATTCCGCCCGGCGGAGGGGCTGTTTGCGTTCGTGAAGTTTCTTAAGGAGCGGATGGTCTTCGGCAATTTTAAGTTGATCATCCCGGTAAGCAAACCCCCGGGCCGTTTTCAGAACAAAATAGCCCTTGTCAGAACGTATGAAAAGCGCCGCATTTTTTATCCGGGCCCGCATAGTAATGAACGCCACAATGAGCTTCCCCAAATGATCCAGACTTTGAATCAGTGCGATTCCGCGGCTCGCATTTTTGAGGAGCTGCCGGTAATCAAATTTTTTCTGAAACAAAAACCGGTCGGTGATCTCAATTAATAACCGCCGCGTGCGGTCATAAAGCGCCATCGCAATGAGGGTCGTAATCACCGTCACCAGCGCAGGCGGCACATGAACATACCGGCTCGTAATCGCTTGGGCCAGCGCCATGACTCCTGTCACCGTCGCCATCACCATCGCAAACAACCCTGCAAACACGATGGTTTTCCTGATAATGATTTCGATATCTAAGAAGCTGTATCGGAAAATGATATAAGCGATAGACAGACTCAGGATAAGCACACCATAATTGGAGGTTTCCGCAACGCCGGGCAAATTGATGTCATAGACCAACAAGTAATTGCAACTACCACCGCTATATCCAACAACCGAAAACCAAAACAATAGATTCGCCTGCTTCTTTAACTTAGGATGCGTTGAATGCCGAGCCATCCGGGAGAGAGAATATAAGGCCATAATTACAGCAAGCACAAAGAAGCCGACAAAAAAGATGTACAAAAAACCGGGAACTGTAAAATATTTCATTCCGAATTTAGGTTGTACTCCGGAAACGAACAAATCTGTAAACCAAAGAATTCCCAAGAAAAACAGGGAGATCGCATAATTCATCCGGACGAGATTTTTCAACCGCTCGTCATCACTTGTAAATGCAGCTATAAAATGAAACAACGTTGAGGGAATAAAAACCACCCCTGTGAGGCAAACTCTGTCCCAAAAAAGCCCCCAATCCGGTGAAGGAGAAAGAATCATCAGTATAGTAAAAAATGACCACCATGCGATTGCCAAGCAATACAAAGCGAAAACTTGATTTAGTGCATCTTTTGGCCGACTGAAGTACACCCACCCAGCGATAGACGGCAAAACAACCGAAATCAGAGAAAAACCTATCAGATGGTTTATTAATAGAGGATTCATAGATTAAAAACTTCCGAATCTTTTCCTTCCGTCATTCTGTTTTTCTTAAGAGCTTCTCTGATATCCTCATCCGCAATAAAATCTGTGCTCGACTTAAGATCACCCTCGGTTACTCCATTCTCACGACAGAAACTAAGCACTCGAAAAAAATTACCCATATCAACATCTCCAACCGTTGGCTTTAATGAACGATCTTGATCTAACGCCAATAAAAAAGCTTCTCCAAGACACCCAAATACATTTTCATCCTGACCAAAGCCATAGTCGTAATTGACTTGAACACCATGAATCCTCAATAGACCACCTTCAAGTACTATTCTTTGTCGTCTTGGGTCTCGTGGTAATGCTTCTGGACGAGAATCGTCAATAGCAACAAAACCATCCGGCATGTCTTTTAATCGCAGTAGGTTTCTGAAACTCGATGTAGCACAGATTCCGATATGCGCCTGTATGAGCGCTTGCCGAATAGGCGCTCGATCAACCGAGTCGGTAACCACAATCCGAGTCTTAGTTCTAGACTTCGTTTCCTTGAGCTCTCCACATATGCGGAGCAAGTTATTTTCTTTTACATCAATTAGAACTAGACCTTTAACTTTTCCATTAAAAGCTCTGGCTATGTTGGACCCCATTTTTCCGACGCCAATCACAGCAATAATCAAATCTGCTAGAGAGATTTCTGCAATCTTTGCAATTTTTTCTACTGTCATATATATAGAAGCCAACGTCCCACAATGGCCGTTTGTTATTCTTAAACTCAAACTCTCAGCCTGATCGTGTAACGAAACGCCGCGACGAACGACCATAGGAAACCATCCGCCTAGTCCTACCACGGCACGAGGGCTACATATTTTCGAAACTAACCTCAGCGCTTTTTCTAGCATTCGGAGTGTCTCTTTCCGTCTTTCGAACATAACTTCCGGAACCGTCAACTGTGCTATGACAAGTCCGTCGGTGCTTTGTTTTGTCTTAACGGAATTTAGTACAAACGGGGACATTCCAGCCACAAATTGATAACCCTTTTGCTTTCTCAAAAAAAATTTGATCATTTTGAGAAAAGGTGCTGAAATAAACGCATCCTCATACATCCGCGGATGAACGAGAAACGCAAATTTCGCATTTACTCCATAAAGAGCCTGAATCAAGAAATCAGGAAGTCGCCTCATCGGAAGCGCGAGCACGATGGTGTCACGCAAATATCCAAACAGCGACTGAAAGAATCCTCTTTCCCATTTTTTATTGTAAATGCGAACCATTGAAACTGTTTGAGCCTCTTAATTGTGCAAAGATTCTCGATCCGATCTCAGCTAGATCTTCGTCAGGAAGATCTCTGAATTTTCTTGCGCCTCTCTTCTTAAAAAAAACATCATGGAATTCTTCTGTTCGTGGTGAAATATATGTCGTCTTACCTATCCATACATCACACTTTTGAATTCCTCTGCTTAACTGCCCATTCTCTGCTCGCCAAGTGAAGCGGACGGGTATAATCGGTACGCTTGCTGCCATCGCAATTCTAACGATAACGGCCGGATTCACGCTCAATCCGCCGGCATACCTAAGAGCTGCTTCCGGCGGAATAACAACCGAGCGATTTAAATTGCGCAACATCGAAAGTAAATTCTTAAGGAAAGAATACCCGAATTGGTTATTATCCACGTAAAGAACATGATTAACCGAACGGAGCCATTCGATTGACTTTTCCACAGGTAATCCCCGTCCCGCAATAAACGTTAGATCTTTGTCTCGAAACACATAACTCAGCACCAAAAAATCTGAGAAGCAATTAAATGATGACAGGATAATAACTGGAATACTTGAATAGGAAGGTTCTACCGATTCATAATTGACATTCCCAATAAGTGCTTTTGCTTTAGAAAGGATGATAGATTTCCAGAGACGAAACGTCGTTCGCCTGAGAAGCCTCGCTCTTAAATTCAACCCTTCGACTAGCTTAAATCCTGTAGCCATCATTTTGCAGTTACCATTCACCCTATGTTTCGCTTAACACTTGAAATCAATTCATTAAAATCGAAAGGTTTTAAAAGATAATCTTTAGCACCAAGCTTTAAAGCATCGATCGGAGCCTCTTCGCTGGCGTACCCAGTGATAAAAATTGAAGGAATGTCTGCCCGCGTTGAACGCTTGAGCATCTCTTGAATTTTTCTTACAGTCGCTATTCCATTTTCTCCCGGCATACGAATATCTGAGATAATCAGATTAAAACTAGCGGATTCAGAAACTTTCAACGCCTCTTCAGAATTTTTTACTGAAATCACTTCATATCCCTGGTTTTCCAACAACCTTTTAACAGACTTCAAAACCAATGCATCATCATCGATGAGAAGAATCTTTTTCGCCATGCTTATTCTCCTAGGGGTTTTCTTCTGAAGAAATCTTTGTGCCGATTTTCTCTTTTTCGCTTGTGCGTTCTGGTTTTTCTAAATCGGAGAGCCAGTGGGCAAATTTTTCGGGATCGAAGCGCCAGACGTTTCCGATTTTCCGGGCGCCGGGAATAACGCGGGAGTCGGCAAGACGGCGGACCGTTCTCGCGGAGACATTTAGAATTGAACTTACTTCTATGGGAGTTAGCATCCGTTGCATATTCATGGAATTTACATCCGTATATAAAGGGTACACTTATATGAGAAGAAGGACAAATAGGACAAGGGGGAAATGATTATACGCCCCGGCCTGTAAATATCAATTAGGAATATGGTAAAGAATCTGAAGAAATTCTAAGTCGTTGAACAACAGTGGGTTAAATACTGACTTTATGACAAGCGCTCATACATTTCAAGCGCATCGCGCCAAGGAAGTATCTCGATTCCGGAAGCAAGATGTCGTCGGGTTTTATCTTTGAGCGACGCGATCACGAGCGGCACCTTTGGAAATCTGGCGCTAAATGCCTGTCTTGCGGTCTCGGACAATAATTCATTTCCTGCTTTGCACTCGATGGCAAGGATTGGCTCCCCGCGCCCCATAATCAATATGTCGATTTCGTGACTCCCTTCCCGCCAAAAACAGAACTCGTGGCTTTTTCGGAAGTAATCTCGAAACCGGATCAATTCGCGAACAAACCATGTTTCAAATAAAAACCCCATTTCCTGAGAAGTAGGTGGATCGTTCAAGCGATTTTGAATGGAACGCACGACACCGCAATCAAAAAAGAAAAATTTAGGCCTTGCTTTCTTTCGTTCACTCCGGTCCCAGGGCCATAGAAACTCCCCGATCAGCGTATCTTCAAGAATCGTAAAATACTCTTTCACAGTGCTGGCTGGCACGGAGCATTCGCGGGAAATATTTTGAAATTCAATGACTTGGCCGTTCGCCTGTGCGGCGACGTTCAAAAAGCGCTGGAACGCACCGACGTTTCGTGTCAAAGCCTCCGCCTGAATTTCCTCCTTGATATAGGTCGTGTAATAGGAGCGCAAAAGGCTTTTCACTTCCTCCATATTTTTCTCGAGTGCAAGCGTTGTAAATTTCGGCAACGTACCGTATTGCAGGGCAAGCGACACATCAAACCGCGGCCCTATTTCGCGCACCGTGAGCGGGTGCAATTTTAAATCGTGTGCGCGGCCTCCCAAAAGGTTGGCGCCGCCGCGCTTGAGTTTTCTCGCACTTGATCCCGTCAGGACAAACCGGAGCCCCAGCTCCTCGATCCCCTTCTGCACATAATTGAGGAGGGCTGGGACCTTCTGGATTTCGTCCACCACCACGAGGCTGTTCTTGGAAAATGTCTGAATTTCCTCCCAAAAAAAAGAGGGTGTTTGCCGAAGCCGAAGTTCCTGTTCGGGATCAAGAAGGTCAATAAACGCAGCGCTCGGGAGATTCCTAACGAGAGAGGTCTTACCGGTCATGCGTGGTCCAAAAAGGAACGCTGACCCTTTGATGTGACCGAATTCGATTTGCCTCTTGAAGAGCATGAACAAAAGATAACAAGTAGATACTATTTAGTCAAGATAAATAACATATTAAGAACCCCGCGCGATACTTTATGGTAAGAGCGGCCAGGACACGGTAAATAGTAATCGTTTAGCGGTTACGAATAAACGCCCATAAAGTCATTGCGAGGCAGCGTTCCAAGCAAGGTCGAAGCAACCCCACCACCACAAAGTGGTGGTGGGGCAATCTCAAACCTGGTTAAGAATTTATGAAACGCTGTACTACAAGAACCTCGCGGGTTTTGCAAGGAATATGCTTGACGATGAACCCATATTGGGTACAATTGAACCCAATATGGGTTCGAAAAGGGGCGTACCTGATCAAATGACTTCCGCATTATTTGGCAAGACAAAGCGGGCTGTTCTGGCACTGCTCCTGACTCATCCGGAAGAATCCTTTTATCTGCGTCAGATTGTGCGTTCGGCGGGGCTAGGCCAAGGAGCCGTCCAGCGGGAGTTGCAGCACCTTACCGAAGCGGGACTTCTTCTAAGACGCCGACAGGGTCACCAGGTCTTTTACCAAGCGAATCGGGATTCTCCCATTTTCAAAGAATTAAAGACACTGGTAGTTAAAACAGTCGGTGCCGGTGATATCCTCCGGCGAGCTTTCTCAGAATTGAAGGACCGTATTCAAGCAGCCTTTCTCTACGGTTCCTTCGCTACCGGAAAGGACCGCCCGGCCAGCGACTTGGACCTGGCCGTGATCGGCGACGTCACCTTTGGGGAGGTGGTGTCACAATTACAACCTGTCCAAGAGGCGCTTGGCCGGGAAATTAATCCCACTGTTTACACGCCGGATGAGTTTCAGAAAAAATTGAAAGCCAAGCACCACTTTGTGTCAGCACTTATTCAAGAACCTAAAATCATGTTAATCGGGGAAGATCGTGAGCTTACAAAATTGGGAAAGAAAAGGGTGGGTCGAAAAACATAAAACAAGCCCGCAAGAGATTGAAGGGCTTTTTCAGATCGCGGATCGAGATCTTAAAGATTGCCAAGCAAGAGATTTGAGCGACGACTGGCAGCTCAATATCGCTTACAATGCATCTCTCCAATCCGCCAAAGCAGCATTAGCCGCGGCGGGTTACAGAACCTCGCGAGAAACTCAGCATTTCCGCACTATCCATATTTTCTTGCAACGCTTTGTTTGCCTTTGCGCCACGAAAGGGCACATTTGGCGTTAACCAACAATACGGCTAAGTGCGTTCCATGTTGGGCAGGGCAATCGCATAATAAATCTCACCCCCTGAAGATAACTTTTCCGAGGTAATCGGAGTTCCAGGCCGCCTCTAAGCGTTTGCCCTTGATGCTGGACTTTGAAAAGCGATCCTCTTTAAGCATCATCAAGGCCATTTTCCTCAATAGTGAGAAATTCTCTGCCGCGTGGCCAATACGGACCCGGCTTTCATCCTCTCGAAACACCACATCCAAAACCCAATGAAGCGAATTTTCCACGCTCCAATGAGCTCTTACGGCTTCAGCAAATGCTTGGGCCTCGGCTTTGAGGCTGGTAAGGTAATAGCGTCTCTCTACCGTTTTTTGCTCTCCCGCTGTCCGTTCGCTTTCCACCATACCGATGCTTTGTAAACCCTTCCATTCGTCTTTGCCAGCAAACCAGTTGATCTGATCGCTGATCCGGTAACGGCGCGTCTCCAGGCGACCGTGTCCTTTGTCGGTAGTTTCATAGCTCTGATATTCAGATTCCGGAAGCTTAGGATCAACCCAAAAGGACTGTATTTCCTCATGAACAAGTTCATGGTTTCCTTTTAATGCCATCACATAATCCCCTTTGGCTTGATGGATTTGCCCGGCGATTTCTTTCTGGGTTCCCATCGCATCCACCGTCACAATAGCGCCTTCTAATGCAAGCATCTTAAGCAACGCTGGAATCGCAGTAATTTCATTGGATTTCTCATCCGTCTTTACCTCGCCCAGTAAAAGATGATTCTCGCTGGCCCAGGCATGAACGAGGTGAAGCATCTTTTGTGCGCAGCTTTGGTTATGGCTCCAGCGCAGGCTTTTCCCGTCAATGGAGATAATCTTGCCCCGGCTTTTTTGACTGACATCCCGGATCCATTCCAGTAGAACCTTTTGAAATGCATCGGGATCGAGCAAGCAAAACACACGGCCAATGGTGTCGTGAGAGGGGATGCCTTCACTGAGGTCCACGTACTGCGCAAGCCACTCCTTCTTCGATTTTCCAAACCGTTCAATGGCGACCCAGCTTTCAGCGCCGGCAATGACGGCACAAAGGCTGATAAAGAGGATCGTTTCAAGTCGATGTTTTTTATTCTTTTCCTTTCTGGGATCACGGATAATCTTTAATTCATCGATTAGGGACCGAGAGAGTTTCTCCATTCATGCCTCCGCATCTGCCGTTTTTGTTATGTATCGGCATTGTGGAGGCTAATTTATCCCTCTACTCCATTGAGATTTATTATGCGATTGCCCTGCATGTTGGGTAACTCTTATTGACGCCGGTTACCCAACAATGTATCATTTAGTAAAAAATGTTGGTTAACAGGAGGCTATGTGAGGGGAATCGGCTGATTTTCTCATCCCCGATCAAAGAAAATTGGAAACCGAGATGGATGTTCCCGGTATGTTGAGAAATCCCGGCTTCGCGCCGACGTTTAACCGCTGAATGGCCTTGTTGTCTACGATCATCCACAGCTGCGGATAGAATTTTTAATTCCCGAAATCGGAAAGGGTTTTGAAAAGCCGCAGGAGATCAGGAAACTTCACATTAAAGCCGCGGGGTTGCGTTACCTGAATTTTCTATCAGAACATTCCCGACTGATTTCCTATGCCGATATTGGAGTCAAAGTTCCGGAGCCTGCCGTTTTTGCCATTCATAAGCTGATGATCAGCGGCTATCGCACGAAAGCCGGCAGGGAGGATCGTGATCTTGAGGCGGCTGCCGGCGTTTTAAACTGGATTTTCACCCAACCGGATGAATTGAAGAAACTTAAAGCAGTTCTGAAATCGATTCCTAAAAGACGGCTGAAAAATCTTACCGCAATTTCCGCACGGGATTATCCCCAGCTCAGGGATGAAATCGAAAAAAATTGAAGAGAAAAAGACGGAAAACTGCTGCGCATTTGTTCCTTCCGGTAAAGATTACTTGGAAACTACGTTTCTAACAGTGGATTCGATAACTTCGGCCGGGTCGAGCGATTTACGCAAATATGCGTCCGCGCCGAGGGACCGGGCCTCGGTTTCGAGGGCACGGTCCAGATATCCGGTGAAGACAATTACCTTCGTATCCGGAAAATTTTCCTTGGAGTATTTCAAGAAGTCGATTCCGTTCAAACCTTTGCCCAGCTTAAGATCGAGCAAAATGGCCGCCGGCCGCTCGGACTCGAGTAATTTAATGCCTTCTTCCCCGTTTTGCGCGAGAAAGCATTGATAATCCGTCTCGACCTCTTCAAAAAAATATTTGAACGATTCCAGAATTTCCGGTTCATCGTCTACGATCAGAAGTTTTATGCGCTGCGAACGGCTGCTCATCAGGCGGCCTTTTTAAACCTTTCATCGTCCTGAATTCCCGCTGGAGCCTGCCCCCGAGTATCTCTATTGGGGGCGGGAATGACGGAAGCATTTTCTGCTTTCTCATCCCACACGGGCAATCGGATGGTGAACACGGTTCCTTTACCTGCCTTGCTCTCAACGGTTAACGTCCCGCCGTGTCGTTCGATCGTTTGTTTGCAGACCGTAAGGCCAATGCCTGTGCCTTTCTCGCCTCTGGTGGTAAACTGGTAATCGAAACACTTCTCGAGCACTTCGCTTACCATACCGCAGCCGTTATCTTTAAATACAATACGAATCATCCCTCCGCCGGACTCGAGTGCGGCAGAAATGGATATCTTCCTGTCTGAAACATCCCTGAGCGCGTGATAGGCATTCACGATTAGGTTTACGAAAACGGCTTGCAGCTGAAAGGCATTGCCTTTAATCGGCGGTAAATGATTCGGCACGTCAAATTCGATTTGCGTCTCGCTCAAATTTTCGGCGTACGTCACAAAACGGACTTCCTCAAACGAGTAATCGAGAATCATTTTAAGACTGACGCCCGCCACACGGTCGCCCGCCTTCAGAAGTCCGTCAACGGTATCGGCTACGGCGCGGATGCGTTCGTAGAAGCGCTCAAATCTCCCGAGCAACGCTTTTTCGTCCTCTATAACCTGCTCCAACGTTTCGCCGCTCCCGTTCATTTCTCCCGAGTCGATTTGATCAAGCGCGCTTTCGATTTTTTTGATATCGCGCGAAAACTTGATGCATTGCATGTTGAATACGGCAAGCGGATTATTTAACTCATGCCCGATCGAGGCAGCGAGACGCTGGAGATTTTCCCTGCGCTTCATTTCAACGAGGATGGCTTTGTTTTCTTCAAGCTCATTTTTGGCCGTTTGAGCTTCTTTGAGAGATTGCGTCAATTTCATTGTCGCGCTGTCCAGTTTGGCATTCATGTGCTGAAGTTCCTGCGACCGCTTCACGGCTTCGTCATAGAGACGGGCATTCTCAATGGCAATCGCGGCTTCCTGGGCCAACGTGAAGAACACGGCAAGATCTTCATCCGAATATTCCGTGTCCGATTTTTTGCCGCCGAGAATGAGCAAGCTTTTGAGCGCCGGGCGCGCACCCCAATGCAGATCGGTTGTGTTCCTGCCTAAAAAAGACGGGATGATGCTTTCGGCCTTTAATTTCTTCATCTCGCTGCGGACAATCTCCAATTCGCGCGAGCCGGTTCCTTTGATTTCCTTCAGATCCGAAAACCTGACCGGCTGATGGGTCATCTGCAGCATCTTAACGAGCGGATGCTCAAACGAGATTCTGTAGTCAAAAGACAGTTCTTTGCCGTAACCCCGGAACGCCTTTAATTGCAGCGTTTCCCCGCTGCTTGAGGAAAAAAGTGTGGCCGCATTTTTAATTCTGGCTCTTAAACAAAGGAAAGTAACGATCAATCTCGCCAAACGGTCCAAGCTTTGAATCAGCGCAATGCCGCGGCTTGCGTCTTTTAAGAGCCGGCGGTAATCAAACTTTTTCTGGTAGAGGAACCGGTCGGTGATATGGACAAGCAGTTTTCGGGTTGGATCGTAAAGCCCGATCACAATCAAGGAAGCAATGGCGGTCACAACCATCGGAGGCACGGAAATGTAGCGGCTCGCAATTCCCTGCGTAAATGCCATCACCAGCGTCACCGTCATCATGACCATGCCAAATAATCCGGCAAACACGACCGTCTTCTTGACAATCACTTCAATATCCATCAAACGATGATTGACAATGGCATAGGCCATTATTATCGCGTAGACCGATAAATAAAAATTTCCGTTAGGAATATCATACCCGTAAGCCATTAGAAATGTACTTCCGCCTCCAGTAAAAGCGACGAGCATACCAATGAATAAATACTTAAGCTGATTTCTCTTAATTCCATTTGCCCGTTTGTATCCTCGAAACAGCAGGGCGAGAGAATAGATAACGCATCCAAAAAAATAGAGAGTGAAAAAATGATAAAATGGACCTAATTTTAAGGTGAAATTTAAAAAATTCGCCTTTTTAACATTCTCAATAAAGTGTTCGGGGAAAAATATACTCAAAAGAAAAATTACGATTGAGATTATCAAGCTGGATTTAGTGAACTTTATCCCATGGTTTGCGCCAAATATGAAAACGGCCGCGAAATTTATTAAAATGAACGGGATAAAAATAGCGAAGTAATTAAGAACACGAAACCAAAAAAGAGTATAAATAGGATCAGTGCTGTTTGTGCCCAACATCGTTCCAAAGCTCCATGCAGCACCAAACAAATTCAAACCGAGCCACCATCTCTGAACCGAGCCGCTAGGTTTTTTGAGATAAACAAAGAGTCCTAGAGATGACAAAACGACGGTGTTAATTAGCGATGCGATTGAGTAAATATGCATATCTACCTTTAATTTAAATGCACTTACCGCTCCATACAGTTGTGACGTCACGTCACGGAGCGTCGCGAAGGCCACGGACGGCCGTAGCAGCGACGTGTCGAGAGAGTAAATTACCCGGAAGGTAATTTACGAACGTTGACGGAACAACTGTATGAAGCGGTAGACATTCTAAGCAACCTTCCTGATTTTCATGTCGGCTTCACCTTCAGCTTTCGAGACCATAAAAGTATTTTCGCGTTTATCATCCCAAACCGGTAAAAGAATCGTGAACGTGGTTCCTTTTCCTGCTGCGCTTTCGACAGCCATCGTTCCCCCGTGGCGTTCAATGGTCTGCTTGCACACGGTGAGCCCGATTCCCGTGCCTTTCTCGCCCTTTGTCGTGAACCGGTATTCGAAACACTTCTCGAGTATTTCGCCGGTCATACCGCAGCCGTTGTCCGCGACGATAACGCAGATCATTTTTTCATCGGGCTCAAGGCCGGCCTTCACAGAAATCTTTCTGCCCTTGACGCCATTCAATGCGTGATAGGCATTGACGATGAGATTGACAAAAACGGCTTGGAGCTGATAGGCGTTGCCTTTTACGGGGGGAAGGTGGCCCGGAATGTCCAATTCGGTTTCCGTGCCGCTTAGATTCTCCGAATATGTTACAAAGCGAATCTCCTCAAAAGAATAATCCACGATCATCTTCAGATTTACGCCGGTCATACAGTCGCCCGCTTTGAGAAGTCCGTCAACGGTGTCGGCCACAGAGCGGATACGTTTGTAGAAATGCTCGAATTTGCTCAGCAGAAATTTTTCGTCTTCTATAACTGATCTGAGTGCGGTTCTACATCCCTCCGTCCTGCCGGAACGCACCTGATCAAGGGCATCTTCGATCTTCCCGATATCGCGCGAAAACTTGATGCACTGCATGTTGAATACGGCAAGCGGATTATTTAACTCATGCCCGATCGAGGCAGCGAGACGCTGGAGATTTTCCCTGCGCTTCATTTCAACGAGGATGGCTTTGTTCTCCTCAAGCTCTTTCCTGGTTGCCTGAGCCTCGCTAAGCGACCGCATCAATCTGGTTGAAGCGGTATCCAGCTTCTTATTCATGCGCTGAAGCTCCCGCGACCGTTCCACGGCTTCGTCATAGAGACGGGCATTCTCAATCGCAATGGCCGATTCCTGCGCGAGCGTCGAAAACACGTTAAGATCTTCCTCCGTGTACTCCTCATCCGACTTCTTTGCGCCGAGCACCAGAAGGCTGCGGAGCGACATCCGTTCCTGGGCGCCGATGCCCTCGCCGTCCCTCCCCAGAAATGAAGGAATTACGGCTTCGGCCTTAAGCTGTGCAAGCAGGTTGCGAATGGCCTGCGGGTTGTGATCGGCAGCATCGCTCGAAGGAGATAGTTCCGTTCTGCGTATCGGCTGTTTCGTCTCATTTAACCTCTTGATCAACGGATGCGTTTCGGAAATTCTGGTAAGCAGCAGATCGTAGTGAATGCCCCGCGCCGTATTCATCACAAAATCCTGCGTTTCGGAAGAACGGACAAACACGGCCGCATTTTTAATCCGGGCCCTCATGGTTATAAATGTCACGATCAATTTCGCCAGATGGTTCATACTCTGTATGAGCGCAATGCCGCGGCTTGCGTCTTTTAAGAATTGCTGATCATCAAATTTCTTCTGAAAGAGGAACCGGTCGGTGATATGGATGAGCAGTTTCCGCGTTGGATCGTACAGTCCGACTGCAACGAGGGCCGTAAAGACGGTCACAGCCATTGGAGGAACGTGAATATAACGGCCGGCGATTCCCTGTGTTGATGCCATCACCAGCGCAACCGTCATCATGACCATGGCAAACAATCCGGCAAACACGACCGTTCTTCTCACGACCACTTCGATTTGCCATAATTTATAGTTCAATACGGCATAGGCAGTGAGAGCAAAGTAACCCAAGACTAGAAAATTAAAAACGGGTGGAACGGGAATGTTGTACCAAAGGAAAAAGTTTGTTGAGCCGCCCGAAAAAGCAATAGCGGTACCGATCGAAACCGACATGAGTTGCTTTCTTTCTAAGCCTTTGGCACGATATGCCGCCCTAAAAAAGAGGTAATGTGCGTAAAGGACGCTCAAAATAAAGCAGACCGCATAAGTATGGTAAAGAAATCCGGGCACCGGCCACCATTTAAACCAAAATCGTGGCTCAATCCCTTTAACGAAAACCGGCGTAAAATTGGCAACCAGAAAAACCGAAGAGATCAAAACCGAAAAAATTATGATTAAATGGTTTCGACGGCTTCCGTATAGTTCCAGGTAGGTAAACACAAAATGAAGGAACGAAACCGGAATCCAGATGGCGCCTATCATTAAAAAGCGTGCCCAGAATAAAGCGGGACGATATTCCGGGGTAGAAAAGAAAATAAAATATCCGAGCGACCAAAGCGCAACGGTTACCTGCCACAACGAAAAACTTCGGTTGATTTTGTTTCTGGGATTTTTAAAATAAATGAAAAATGCGAAGAACAGACAGCAGATGAAATTAACAGGTCCCGTATACCCGCAAAAATTCTGAATCATCTTCTAAAAACACCTCTTTCCGGCGGGCCGAAAGACCCTTAAAGACTCTTTTAGAAAGCATACCCTTATATTAGATCACTAGCAAATTGCGGGGTCTGGGGGTTTAGCGGCAAGCATGGGATCAAACCGGCGTCAAGGGGAGTTTAGACGTGCTCTTCTCCGCGATAGGCAATATCAGGTCAAGCACATACGGCGGGATGGGGCAAATATCACCGGTGCGTGGGCCAAAAAATATCTTGCAAGTTTAAAGTTGCACTTTAAAATAGTAGGCATGTATATTCCCCGCTTACTCGAAGCTTCCCTGAAGCAGGCTTTAAAAACATTCCCGGCTGTTGTGGTTACCGGACCCCGCCAGGCCGGAAAAAGCACGCTGGTGCAAACAGTGAGCGGAAAGCGTTATGCGTACGTTTCCCTGGACGAGCTTGATATTCGATCGCTCGCAATCCATGACCCGCGGGGATTTCTGGCGAAGTACCCGCCGCCCGTCATTATCGACGAAATCCAGCATGCTCCCGAACTACTCTCCTACCTTAAGGCCATGATCGACCGTGACCGGAAGGCGGGGCGCTGGATTTTAACGGGATCGCAGGCTTTTCCTCTAATGCGCAACATCAGCGAATCTCTGGCCGGTCGTGTTGCTGTCATGACTTTGTATCCTTTCGCTCTGAGTGAAATGAACCGCAATCTGCGGATGACACTGAAATCAGCTCCCGAATTTATCCGCCACCTGAATTCCGCACAAAAAGTGTCAGGAAAATTCCTTCCCTGCGGCCGGTGGCTGTTGAGAGGGGGTTACCCACGGGTTTTTGTCGAGCCAGACATATCGCTGAAGCTCTGGTTTTCGAGCTATCTGCAAACCTACATCGACCGGGATGTGCGGGGAAACATTAAGTCTGCAAACCTGAATGAATTCGAACGATTCGTCAAACTTCTGGCAAGCCGAACGGCTCAGGAGCTGAATTATTCCTCGCTCGCAGGTGACGTAGGCGTTACCGTCCCCACCATTAAATCGTGGGTTTCCTTTCTTGAGGCCAGCGCCCTGATTTATCTTCTTTACCCTTACCATAAAAATTTTGGCAAGAGAATTATCAAGTCTCCCAAGTGTTATTTTATGGATACCGCATTGGTGTGCTATCTGGTCGGTCTTCAGGACGAGAACCACCTGCTGAGCAGCCCCATGGCAGGAGCGCTTTTTGAAACAGCGTGCGTGACACAATTTGTCAAACGGTTTACAGCTTTTCTCGACCCTGCTTCCCTTTATTTCTGGAGAAGCATTGACGGTTTTGAAGTCGACCTCCTGGTCGAGGTTTCCGGAAAAATATTTCCGATTGAATTTAAACTGTCTTCAACGATCACCGAACGCCATGCTTCCTCGCTCCAAACATGGCTCAAGCTGACCGGACAAAGAAGTAAAGAAGGGCTTATCGTTTCAACTTCTGAACAGACTGGGCTGGTTGGCCGCCATGTCCAAAACTGCCATTACTCGGTGCTTTGAATGCAGGGCGAAACTTTGTACTTCAAGAATATCCCTTTCCTTTACTTCCCCAGTTACGGGAACACCTTCTTCGCTAAATCCGAGGCTGTCTACAGGAAGAACGGGAAATGAGACAAGATTAAATCCTGGTTTTAGATCATATGGAACAGTCCGCAGCTTATTATCTGCCTGAACCACCTTCTTTAATCTGTGGTTCTGGTCGTAGTAAAGATTGGCTTCTCCCCTCTTTACCATATTGCCTGCCGAGTCATATTGCATAGACATCTGCAGGGGCGGGGTTTCCCTGCCCGTATAATCGCCTCCCGACAACGGGCCGGGCAACCCGGCCGACGGGCTGGGAGACCCAGCCCCTGCAACGGAGGTAACGGCATGGGGACCTGCCCCGTTTTCTCCGTAGTTCATCTTGACTCCGGCCTTACTCACCAAATTCCCCGTCGGATCGTATTTAAACACTTGTGTACCGTAACCGGCGCTGACGGCCTTTGTTAATCTATCCAGGGAATCGTAGGAAAAGTTCTGCGTGGCGGTGTGAATTTGATCGGTAAGTGTTGTAATATTTCCGTTGTCGTCGAATTGATAATGAAGAGCCTGACGGGTTTGAATTGTCGGCGAATAGCTCAAGCCGCATCTTCATTCATCTGTGCAATGAGACGCCGCTCAATGAATTCGATCAACTGGGAAGCGCATTCAACAGCAGCTTCGACATGTTCCGGCTGGGACGGAATCTCGTTCAGCAAACGGGATATGAGTGTCAAATGCGCCTGGAACTGCTTCATTTCAATGCAGCCATCCAAATGGCGATAGCGCTGATGGAGCTCAGAGAGAAGCAGTTCACGTGTTGTACTCGACCTGATGGAATCATAGAGCTCAAGCGCTCTCACCGTAAGGTGCGCGAAATCCAGGAGTTTTTCAAATTGTACTTTCCCCGTTCCGTTTGTCTTAATCATATTTAAAATCACCTCATGAACAGAAGGACAAAAAAGCACCGGATTTCCCCGATGCCTTTTCCCGAAGTCTTGGTTTCTAACAAGAAAACAGTTCTCCGCCGAGTTCCCGCTCCGTCAGGCGTACGCGCTTCAAGTAAATCCTAAACCATCTGCCGTACTTTTTGAGACCCCATGCCAAAGTTTTATTTATGCGGGCTTTTTTCCTGGCCTTCATGACTGCCCAAGACCTCCTTTGCCGGACGCCTTCCAACTTCACGCAGCTCATCATGGAAAGGCAGTTCTTTATAAAATGGCAACAATATTCCATCGATACAGGCCAATCCTTCGAGTTTCTCCTTCGCGCTGATGTTCGGACGATTGCCGAGAATTTCAATGAGCCGCGAATAATAAAATTCGGTTTTCTTATCAAAACAAAAATGCCCACAGATGTCACGAATCCACTCCTGCGCCTTTGTCACGGTATCAGCCGGCCGCTCAACATTCGGATACTCGATCAACATGCGCACCAGATTAAGCTTATTGTTAATGTAGCCCATTAAAAGTCCATATGAGCCCATGTTTCTAAGGACATCGTTCTTGGCGTTTCCTTCAAAATGATCAGCCATTGTTTTTTCTCCTCACTACCAAAGCCTGCCTTAAGCAAGGCTAGGCTGCAACGCCCGGCAAGCCCATAAACTGAAGAAAGTTATGGAAATTAGACATTTATCTAATTTGTAAAACAGGACATCCTATGGCACGCTTAATTATAGAAGATACGTGATGCCAAATGGTTATGGAAAATAAGAGAGAAACCCTCGAAATCGGCCGGATTCTAAGCGAGCTTGTCCGCAAGCAGCATAGAGACATCGTGTCGCTCGCCAAGGCGACAAATATTTCTCGAGCGGAAATTTATAACATTCTAAAAAACCGCCCAAAATATTCGCTCATTTACAAACTGAGATCTCTTGCTGAAGTCCTCGGCATCACGCTTACAGAGCTCATTGCACTCGCAGAGGGCAGGATCGAAAATCAGTGTGCCATCGGAGACGAGAGAACAGAGTACACCTATGAGTTCAAAAAATACGGCTTTACGCTCATCGGTGACACGCCGCCGCGCGCAGAAATATTTTCAGGCCGCTTGATCTTGTCTCCAGGCGCGGAAGGCATCGGCGGATCCTGTAATTTATTCCGCGACTGCCGGACGGTGCATATGCGCATGATTTCCGGAAATGCAGTGATGATATTCGGCGGAAAGGAAAGACAGCTGAAAGTAAGTGAAAAAGTGACCTTTAACCCGCGGCTGCCGTATCTCATCAGAAATAGCAGCCGCGTGGCGCGCGCAACGCTCGCCTTGGCAACTTCACCCGGGCTGAATACCCAGTTCGGCCCTGAGGGCGATACGTTTCATCACATTTAAAAAATGTTGAATGTGATCCGGCCCGCCAATAAGTTCATCTTTTGCGAAAACAGTTGCCACGCCCATTTCTTTAAACTCCCTGTGCGCCTCGTAGGCATCGGGATACGCCCCCAAAGCCACAACCGGTATTCGGTATCCTTCTTTACAGATGGCGGCATAAACTTTGGCACCGCTGTGGAACGGGTTTTCTTGATCTTCATTTAGAACAATGTCGGTTACAAACAAATCGGGTAAATTGATTCTTACTTTATCAAGAGCCTCTTCACCTGTTCGTGCGGTGAAAATTTCCCATTGCGTCTCTTGATCGACTTTAAAGAAATGGGTGAACGCATCCAAAAATGTCGAGTCATCGTCAAGTATGAGAACTCGAATAGTCCCCGCCGCTCCAATTAAATCAATGACCGTCTTTTCAAACTGATCCACCCGGATCGGCTTATCAAAAAATGCATCAGTTCCCAATTTTCTCAGGTTTTCTTTGGAATCGTCATCTCCATAACCCGTCCCTACAATAACTTTGATCTGCGGATTGGATCGCTTTATTTCAACGAGCACTCGCTCGCCCTGCATTTTTGGAAGCCGGAGATCCAAGAGCACAAGGTGCGGACGATAGGTCTTGATTCTTTTAAGCCCCTCTTCACCCGTTGCTTCAATCTCGACACGATAGCCATATTCAACAAATATTTCCCGGACAAGGCTGAGCGTATCCTCTTCGTCATCGATAATTAAAATTCTCTTCATGGAAACCTACTCCTGTTCATGACATTAAGCGTTTGACGTTTTCTATCAGCTTATCAAGTGAAATAGGTTTTTTCATGTAGGAGGCCACCTGCTCGCTATAATTTTCATCGATTGTTCTTTGCGGTTCGCCGTAATTATCGAAACCCGTCCAGATGATAATTTTGGTATTAGGCGAAAGATTTTTTTCTTTCATTTCTTTTAGAATTTCAACGCCGTCCACCTTCGGCATTCGGAGATCAAGAATCATCACGTCAGGCTTATGCTGATGAATGGCCTCAAGTGCGGCCTGGCCGTCAGGGGCATGAATGACCTGGTAACCTTCCTCTTCAAAAATTTCCTGAAAAAAGGCTACATCCTCATCTTCCGCAATGAGAAGTTTCTTAGGCATGAGAGATTCTCCTAACCTGTTCTCGCTAGATTTCGGCTATTCGGAGAAGCCGATTCCTTTAACGGCGGACTTGCATACCCGAATTCCAAATAAAATGTTGTTCCCTTCCCAACCTCAGTCTCGAAAGAAATGGAACCGCCGCATTCTTCCATATAACGCTTCACCAAACCGAGCCCTAAACCTGTCCCACGAAAGCGGTGAGCATCGTCGCCTTGCGGGTTGGTCGGTTTGGTGGTAAAGAACGGCTCAAAAATCTTGCTGATATGTTCCGGTTTTATGCCATGACCGGTATCTTGGATGCTTATCCTAACCCTGGACGCTTGGTTGACCATTGACGCTCCGACGGTAATTGTACCGTGCCGGTTGATCGCATGATAGGCATTGTTGATCACATTGTAAAGCGTCTGCACAAGCAACGTTTCATCGGCCAGAACATATAAATTGCCCGGCACATTGCATTCAAGTGTGACACTATCATCCTGAAGCCTTCGTTCGCTGATTAAGCCGACCGCCTCCCGAACACTTGTAAGCAGATTGAGAGGTTTAAGCTCAATGCGTTCACGTTCCGGAATTGGGCGAGAGAAACGGCGCAGCCGCGACATGATAGCAACTATTCGCTCATCATGCTTGTAGGCCGTTTCCGCAAGATCGATGATTTTATGGAGCACTCGTTCATCGGCGCCCCGCTCAAACGCTTTTTTAGCTTCATACATGATCATCTGCATTCTCGGCATGGATTGGTTAAGAGGGTTTTTAATTTCGTGATCAAGACCTGCGCTTAATTGTGCCAGCATATCACCCCTGTTTTTTTCCGCCTGAAGCGCATAATAATCTCTTTGAAAATGAAACATCTTAGCAATGTTTATGATATTGGCAATGTGCTTGGCGGTAATTTCAAAGAAGCGGATGTCATCGTTGGAATAATCTTTGTCAGACTTTTTCTTCCCTAACAGTAGTAAGGCAATAAGTTCCTCTTGATAGCTGATTTTTACCACCAGCTCAACGGATTTAAGCCCTTCTTGTAGGGTTTGAAGATCATCGGTACGAATTACTTTTTCTTCCGCTCTTAGAATCAGATCAAAAGGCGGCTCGCTAGCCGAAACCTTTTCTTTTGGAGAGCTTGTCCCCCAAGATGTAGTGGCCCTAAAGGCGCCACCGTCTTTCTCATAAAGAAGGAGCCGAACACTTTCAAGCACCATCTTTGAGTAGAAAATCTCGGCAATCCTCTGTGACAACTGGTTCAAATCCGTAATCTCCGAACAGCTTGCAATCTCATCTTGAATCTCATCATAGGAATATCCACGCTGAAAAAGGAATTTATCTGTCACTCTTACAAGAAAATTCTTGGCCGGCTCATAAAGCAAAATGATCATTAAACCGCTTAACGCCATTGAAAGTACCGGCATGTGCGACAAATACTGACCAACATACGTTTGCAGCGCTGCCGTCACCGCCGTCACAACCACCATCACCATCCCAAACAACCCCGCAAACACAATGGTTCTCTTAATGAGGACTTCAATGTCGAGAAATCTGTATCGCAATATCAATCCGGCAACCAGGATTATGTAAATTAAGACTCCGTAGTTCGCAAAAGGATAAAGTGGCACAATACGAACATCATAATTGATTAGATAGTTAGTAATACCGCCAGAATAGGCGCTCACCGTTGCGATAAAGAAATATTTCGTCTGCTTTTGCTTAAGGCCGCTACTATTCAAAATATGACTAATGAGTTCATAGTAAACATAAGTGACACTCCCAAGAAAAATGGCGAGGTGAATCGGATAAAGGATCTTTGGTTCACTTACGAAAAAACCAAACTTTTCTCGGTAACTTGAAGATAAAAACCAAGGCGTGAACGCAATGACAATAAAGACAAACGAGAGAAAGTACAGAAAACGAACAAGATTTTTGCGTGCGTCATACTTATCAATGAGAAGCAACACGAAATGCACATAGACGGATGGTAAAATTATAGCCCAGACATGTAGCAAACGGCACCATATCAAGGCTTGGGATTGAGAAGGGGCTAAGATGTTTAGTACTAGAAAAAAACACCATAGGCCGACACAAAGGACCCAAAAGGAGTACACATGAAGCAAGGACCTATTACCAGCCTTCAAGTAGACAAACAACGATAGAAAAATGGAAGAAGCAAATATAAGGGATGAAACAATCACATAATGGAATTTAAGAAATTCTGTCATCAATAATCCGCCATTTTCGGCGCAACGCGTGCTTCTTTAATCTAGAATCGGGACTAACCGCCACCGGGAACCCAACAACGCTTAACATAGGGATATCAGAATAACTATCGGCATAAGCAGAACACTCACTGAGGTCTATTCCTTCGCTATCAGCCAGTTGGCGCATTAACGCAACCTTGTTGCTACCTTCAAGGATGTTCCCTTCCCAAAACCCAGTGTATCTATCATTCTCGACTGAAAGCTTTGTCGAAAAACATCTTTCGATTCCAAATTCTGCGCAAATCGAGAGACACAAATTTGAAAGACTCCCTGAAAGGGCAAAAACGGAAATCCTCTCTTTTTTATGTTGACGAACTATTGGGATCAGTCCAGGTCGAAGATGCGAGCGAACAATCTCTTCTGCAACCCGAGAAAACAATGTGTCCATTTCTTTTTTCGAGCGCAGAGTAAAGACGGTGTAAATCCTACGCCGGATATTTTCGCTAGTTCTGGTAAGGCCTAATGCGTAAGCGAAAAACCATAATGTGGCAATCACCGATTGAAATGGACTCAAAAGTTTTTCTCTGGTCATAACGCTGGCTAATACCTTCTGTGTTTGACAATCGACTAAAGTACCGTCAACGTCGAAAAATGCTGCTCGACGACTCATGTAGGCTCTCCAACATCAGTTCGTGATGCTTCTTAATTACCTCTTCAGGAACGTCAAGTTTGGGTCTGATTACACTCTCATCCCACTCTTGTCCGGCCTTGACTCTAACCTTCTCCATGATTCGGAAAGCGATCTCTTGAAGCTCAGCATCATCAAGATCTTCATAGCGTCTGTGCTCGCCAGATCTTCTGAAAAAGATATCGTGAAACTCAGGATTCTGCGGTGAAATGTAAATTTTATCTCCAATGAATACATCGCATTTCTTCAAGCGTGGCAGCTGTTTATGTGGTGGTAGAATTTCAAATGTCCCTTTCATAGCTATAGGAATAATGGGTACGCCCGTCTTGATAGCTAATTTAACAAAGCCTGGCTTCGGCGTCAGCATCCTGCCCGTCCTAGATCTTGTTCCTTCAGGGTAGACAACAATAAGTCTGCGCTGCTTTTTTAAATGCCAGATCAACTCTCTAAAAAAACTGGGGCCTGGCTTTTCGCGATCCACATAGACAATAATATCAAGTCGCATTGTCCAGCCGACGACACTTCGCTTATCCAAATTCTTAACTGCAACAAACACGGTATGTTCTTTAAGAATCGCTGATAAGACCCAGAAATCGACATAACTTAGGTGATTCGACACGATAATGGCTGGCTCATCTCGCGGTATATTTTCAAATCCGTGGACTTGCTTGACCCATAATCGGAAAATAAGAAAAATAAGAAGTCGAAGATAGCGGAATCTAAGGCGCCTCAGCCACCGATAGCGGATGGCAATGAAAGAGAACGAAAGTTCTCGAAATCGGCTAACCAACCGCCTGTAAAAGCGATATCTTACCTTCAGGAGATAAAGGGTTATAGTGCGGTAATGATTGAGTATGCGTCTCCAAAAGCGGTACCACAGCCAGGCACTTCTAGTAAATCGAACAGCTTTGTGTCTTCCCAATGCGTTAGCCTAATTTTACTAGTGCTGCTTAACATAAGTTTCGATACAGTTGCGTGATGCCATGCCGGTAATGAAGGCATGGCAATTCATTTGTCTAAAAATGAGCGAGAGGATCTGAAAGAAATCGTACGGTGTCAGCGGGGCGAAGCCCGACTTCATCGCCGCGCCCGTATGATTCTTCTTGCCGCAGAGGGGAAAAGCATATCCTCGATTGCCCGCAGCGTTGGAACGATTCGCCTTCACGTGAACCAGTGGCTTAAGCGCTTTGAGGAGCATCGTCTTGATGGATTGCAGGACCTCCCTCGAGACGGCAGGCCTATTGAGATTACACCGCTTGAACGTCACCAGGTGATTGCTACAGCATGCCGTAGTCCTAAAGAGCTTGGATTTCAACGAACGCTGTGGAATTACGAGACGCTGGTTAACGCGGTTACATCTTCGGGTTTGGTTCGTCAAATCAGTACGCAAACGGCTTGGCGTATTCTGGATGATGCCGAGATCAAACCCCACCGCGTCAAGATGTGGTGTCACAGCAAAGATCCCCTGTATCAACAGAAGATGCGGGCCATTGTCCACTTGTACACGCATCTGCCGAAGGGGGAAGCCGTGCTGAGTATCGATGAGAAAACGGGTATGCAGGCATTCTCGCGCTCTCGAGCATTGAAGTCTTCTGAACCCGGCCAATCGGGCCGTTTTGAGTTTGAATACAAGCGTAACGGTACCCGCTGCCTCTTTGCCTGCTTTGACGTCAAAACAGGTAAAGTGCTGGGCCGATGTACGCAGAAGAGGAAGCGGCCTGATTTCCTCTCCTTTATGGATTGGGTCGCGTCGGTCTATCGTAAGCGCCGTGTCCATGTCGTCCTTGATAATCTGAATACCCACTGCAATACCAACCAGGGGGATTTCGTAACAGAATGGAACAAGCAGCACAAAGATCGCTTTGTCTTTTACTACACCCCCACGCATGGCTCCTGGCTCAATCAGGTGGAGCTTTGGTTTGGCATTGTAAGCCGCCGCATTTTGCGGTATGGTAACTTCCGTTCGCCGGATGAGTTGATTGCCGCTATCGAAGCATTCATCGAAGAATGGAACAAGACCGAAGCCCATGCCTTCCGGTGGACCTACGAAGGACTTCCGCTCGTAAAGTAAGGGGGTATTATGAAGACCGCGATGCGAATCGCTCAGTTCGAACTTGAGAGGTTGCTCGAAGAACACGAACGAACCAAAAGCCTGTATGTCCGTATTCACGGCGACCATTTGATCATCGGGCGGCGTGAACCGTTTGCTCCTGATGGCACACTCGTAGATGATGATCGTGTAAGATTGACGCGCTTGAGCGTTTCCTCTTATGGCTTGAGCGTTAGAAGACACACGGGCCAATGGGAACGCACACCCTTCTCCGGTAGTATGAAAGAAATGGTTGAGACGATCCAAACTTTTATGCAGCACCTTGTCGCATCCTATGCATAGATGTATCGAAACTTATGTTAAGCAGCACTAGT
>JACQQS010000032.1 GCA_016206925.1 Candidatus Omnitrophota bacterium | reverse complement strand
GGACTGGATGGAGCAGGAGCAGGAGCGCGGAATCACGATTACCTCGGCAGCAACCACATGCTTCTGGCGTGGTCACCGAATTAACCTGATTGATACACCCGGGCACGTGGACTTTACGATCGAAGTGGAGCGGTCCCTCAGGGTTTTAGACGGTGCCGTTGCGGTATTTGACGGTGTTTCGGGCGTCGAACCGCAGTCTGAGACCGTTTGGCGCCAGGCGGATCGGTACCATGTTCCTCGAATTGCATTTGTGAACAAGATGGACCGCACCGGTGCAGATTTTGAACGTTGCGTGAAGGAAATTCGCGAGCGTCTGGGCGGCAATCCCGTTCCCATATTTCTTCCTTTGGGTGTTGAAGATAAGCATAAGGGCGTGCTGGACGTAATCCGTAATAAAGCCATCGTGTTTCACGATGATTCACTGGGCGCCGAATTCGATGTTGTCGAAGTACCGGCGGAATACAAAGAAAAGATGAAGGAAACCTACAACTTTCTGGTTGAAAAGGTATCTGAACAGGATGATCAATTAATGGAGAAGTACCTCGACAACAAGCCGCTAACCGAGCAGGAAATTATGGCAGCCCTGCGCAAAGCGACGATCGCTCATAAGATTGTGCCCGTGGTTGGCGCTTCGGCATTGAAGAATAAAGGAGTTCAACAGTTGCTTGATTGCGTGGTCGATTTCCTCCCGTCTCCGGTGGATATCGGGACGGTAAAAGGTTACGAACCTCGTGCGGAGAAAAATGTGATTGAGCGGAAGCTTGTTCCCGAAGAACCGCTCACAGGTCTTGCTTTTAAGATTGCGAGCGACCCTTATGTGGGAAAGCTTACTTTTGTGCGTATTTATTCGGGGAAAATTGCAACTGGGGATTATGTGTTGAATTCCACGCGGGATAGTCGGGAAAGAATCGGCCGGCTGCTCTTGATGCATGCAAATAAACGGGAAGAGTTATCAGAGGCGCTCGCTGGAAATATCGTAGCCGTGGTCGGCCTTAAAAATGTAAAAACCGGCGATTCGCTTTGCGATGAAAAACACCCGGTCATTCTGGAATCCATGTATTTTCCCGAGCCGGTTATTTCCATGGCGATCGAACCCAAGACAAAAGCGGATCGCGACAAATTATCCACCACGCTGGGGCGTCTGGCGGATGAAGATCCAACATTCCGTGTCTCTTCGAATCAGGAAACCGGCCAGACGGTAATTTCGGGAATGGGCGAACTGCATTTGGATATCATCCGTGATCGCATGCTTCGCGAGTTTAATGTTCAGGCCAATGTCGGAAAGCCGCAAGTTGCTTACAAGGAAACGATCACCAGGCCGGCAGAAGCTGAGGGAAAGTTTATCAAGCAATCGGGCGGCCGGGGTCAGTACGGGCATTGCTATCTTCAGATAGAACCGCAAGAACGCGGAAAAGGATTTGAATTTGTTGACAAAATAACCGGGGGACGCATTCCGCGCGAATATATTCCGGCCATCGAAGAAGGTTGTGAGGAGGCTTGCCGGAACGGCGTTGTGGCCGGATATCCCGTGGTGGACGTTCGCGTGTTTCTGCTGGACGGTTCGTTTCACGAAGTTGACTCATCTGAAATTGCGTTTAAGATGGCCGGCATCCTTGGTTTTAAAGAAGCGGCGCGAAGGGCGAAGCCGGTCTTGCTCGAACCGATCATGTCGGTAGAAGTGACCGTGCCTGAGGAATATATGGGTGACATCATCGGTGATTTGAGCGCCAGACGGGCGCAAATTCAGGAAATGGGTAATCGCAGCAATATTAAATTTGTTCGAGGTTTAGTCCCGCTCGGTGAGATGTTCGGCTACGCGACGGCTATACGTTCTCTCTCACAAGGCCGGGCAAATTACACGATGGAGCCGCACAGTTATGCTGAGGTTCCGCCAAACATTGCACAGGGAATTGTTGAAGGAAAAGCAGCGACGCAAGCAAGCGGCAGCTGATCGAAAGGAGCATTACCATGGCTAAGGAAAAATTTGACCGTTCCAAACCCCATGTCAACGTCGGCACCATTGGCCACGTGGATCACGGCAAGACCACTTTAACCTCCGCCATTACCGTTGTGCTGGCCGCCAAGGGCCAGGCGGAAGCCCGCGCCTATGACCAGATTGACAATGCGCCCGAGGAAAAGGAGCGCGGCATCACCATTGCCGTAGCCCACGTGGAATACACCTCGGAGAAACGCCACTATGCCCATGTGGACTGTCCGGGCCATGCCGACTACATCAAAAACATGATTACCGGTGCCGCCCAGATGGACGGCGCCATTTTGGTGGTTTCCGCTGCAGACGGCCCCATGCCTCAAACAAGAGAGCATATTCTCCTGGCCCGTCAGGTAGGCGTGCCGGCCATGGTGGTGTTCCTGAACAAATGCGATATGGTGGATGATCCCGAGCTTCTTGACTTGGTTGAGCTTGAAGTAAGAGAACTTCTCACCAAATATGAGTTCCCCGGAGATAAAATCACCATCATCCGCGGCTCAGCCACAAAGGCCTTAGAAGAAGCCCAGGCCAAGAAGATGGACGGCCCCAATGTAAAAGCTATTCTGGACCTTATTAAAGCCGTCGATGACCACATTCCCACCCCTGTCCGCGATGTGGATAAACCCTTCCTCATGCCGGTGGAGGACGTATTCTCAATCAGCGGCAGAGGCACCGTGGGCACGGGCCGTGTCGAACGCGGCCAGATTAAAAATGGGGAAGAAGTGGAAGTCATCGGCCTCCGGGATAAATCCGTCAAGACCACCATTACCGGCATTGAGATGTTCCGCAAGCTCCTGGACGATGCCCGCGCCGGAGACAACGTCGGTTTACTCCTAAGGGGCATTGAGAAGGACCAGCTTGAACGCGGCATGGTCATTGCCAAGCCGGGCACGGTCACCCCGCACAAGAAGTTTAAAGGCCAGGTCTATATCCTGACCAAAGAAGAAGGCGGAAGGCATACCCCCTTTTTCCAGGGCTACCGGCCCCAGTTTTACTTCCGCACCACCGATGTCACCGGCGTGATGAAACTGCCCCAGGGGGTAGAGATGGTCATGCCGGGGGACAATGTAGCCATCGAGGCGGAACTGATTACCCCCATCGCTATGGAAAAAGACCTCCGGTTTGCCATACGCGAGGGCGGCAAAACAGTAGGTGCCGGAGTTGTATCGCAGATTATGGAATGAAAATGTATGAGAGCAAATCGGTGAACAGTCACTTAATGCAGGGAATTGGAAAAAGGCAAGCGGAGATGAATACATTATGAGTGCCGGAAAAGAAACCGTGAAGATAAAACTTCAGGCTTACGATCATCGGATTCTTGATCAGTCGGCACAAGAAATCGTAACGACTGCCAAGCGGACAGGCGCGCGCGTTTGCGGACCAATTCCGCTACCGACACAGCGTGAGCGGTTTACGGTAAACCGCGGACCGACCATTGACAAAAAATCACGGGAACAGTTCGAAATCCGTACACATAAACGCATTTTGCAGATTGTGGATCCCACGGCGAGAACGATTGATGCTTTGATGAAATTGGATTTACCGGCCGGTGTGGATGTTCAGATTAAACTGTAGGTGTTTCAGTGGCGATAGGGTTGCTTGGAAAAAAGATCGGCATGACGGAGATTTTTGATAAGTTGGGGCGGTGTGTGCCTGCAACTGTGTTGGAGGTCGGACCTTGCCATGTTAGGGCGATTAAGACAAAGGAGAAAGATGGTTACAGCGCGGTTCAAATAGGTTTCGGCGAAAAGACGCGTGGCTCGCTCCGAAAACCGGTTGAGGGTCAGTTTAAAAAAGTCAATATAGAACCTAGGCGTTTTCTTCGTGAGATTAGGACTGAGCAAATAGAGGGTCTCACGGTCGGTCAGGAATTGAAAGTAGATCTCTTTCGCGCAAGGGATTTTGTAGACATAAGCGGTCAAACGGTCGGCCGCGGTTTTCAAGGTGTTGTGAAGCGGCATCGTTTTAAGGGAGGACCCCGGAGCCATGGCGCCTCAATGAACGGTCGCAAGCCGGGATCCATCGGTTCAAATACCTATCCGGGACACACGCTTAGAGGTCTTCGCATGGCCGGTCATATGGGGACAAATTTAGTGACACAGCAGAATATTCGAATTCTGGACATTATACCGGAAGAGAATTTGATGGTGGTGAAAGGCTCAGTAGTCGGTCACGAGAATGGGTTGCTTGTTATCCGGAATGCCCGGAAGAGGACCGATCCCAACAGAAAATGGGAGATTTTGGAAGCTCTTCCCGAAGAGGAAGTCAAGCACGTAGCCGCAAAGGTAGAGAAGAAGGACACGCCTGCAGGAAAAGCCAAGGCTGCAACGGAAAAGAAACCTGCTCAGGAGAAAAAGGCTAAGAAATGAGTACATCTAGAACTAAAAAGATTCCGAAGACCACCGTGCTTGACCAAAAAGGCCGAATTGCCGGAGAAATACATCTGCCCGTTGAGATCTTTTATGCGCGGGTGAATGCTCGACTGTTGTCACAGGTGTCCGTCATGTATTCGGCAAACCAAAGGCGGGGTACGGCGGATACAAAAACGAGACGGGAAGTCAGAGGCGGCGGCAAGAAGCCTTGGCGGCAAAAGGGGACCGGCCGCGCACGCCATGGTTCCATCCGCTCGCCCATTTGGCGGGGTGGCGGAGTCGTTTTTGGGCCGCATCCGAAAGATTATTACGTTCACATTCCGGTGCAGCTTAAGCGGCAAGCACTTATCTCTGCGCTCAGCATGAAAAACGCTCAGAGTAAACTGACGGTGGTTGATTCAGTCCGCTTGGCGAGACCAAAGACCAACGAATGGGTTCATGTGCTGGAAGCCCTCAAATTAGTTGACAGAAACACACTCTGTGTATTGACCGATCCTAGCGAAGAAGTAAAAAGAGCCGCTCATAATCTCGGCTATTGTCTTCGTTTGAAGGACGTTAGAGACTGCTCGGCTTACGACGTTATGAATTATGATCGTCTGCTCATCGAAAAGCGCGCTATTCCTTCGCTGGAAACCCGGCTTCTCGGAGGCCCATCCGCCAACGCCGAGACCGACTCGGAATCACCTAAAGAAAAGAAAGGTGAATCGAAATGAGTCGATTAGCGGATCTTATTGAATACCCATGGATAACGGAAAAAAGCTCGATTCTTCAGCAGGGCGGCAAGTATATTTTTCGGGTCCGTCGTGAGGCTACAAAGAATCTGGTAAAGCAGTTCGTCGAAGGAAATTTCAACGTTCATGTAATCAAAGTTAATTCTATGAATATCTCCGGGAAATCAAAAAGAGTCCGTTTGCAGCCGGGCTATACGAATGACTGGAAAAAGGTCATTGTTACCTTGAAAGCCGGCGAAAAGATCGATTTAACATAACGCAACTTGGTGAAACATGGCTATTATTAAATTTAAACCCGTAACGCCGACAAGAAGATTCGGCAGCATAACAGATTTCAGTGAGCTGACAACCCACAAGCCTTATTGGCCGCTCACGAGGCCTAAGCGCGGGCAAGGCGGACGCAACAACTTGGGTCAAACGACGATTCGTTTTCGCGGCGGCGGACACAAGCGGCGTTTGCGCATTGTGGATTTCAAAAGGAATCGCTACGGCGATTTAGCTGCGGTGAAGACGATCGAGTATGATCCGAATCGATCGGCTCGCATTGCGTTGATCGAGTATGTGGACGGACAGAAGGCTTACATATTGGCTCCTGACGGTATGCGTGTAGGACAGCAGGTGGGCAGTGGAGAGAATATGGAAGTTCAGACGGGAAATCATTTGCCGCTGGGCCGGATTCCACCCGGAACGCCCGTGCATAACATTGAGATCGACCATAATAGGGGCGGTCAACTGGTCCGTACGGCCGGCGGAGTAGCCCAGATCATGTCAAAAGAAGAGAGCTTTGCGCATATTAAACTTCCTTCCGGTGAAGTGCGAAAATTTCCGTTGACTTGCTTTGCGACGGTCGGTCAGTGTTCAAATATTGAGCACGAAAACATAAGTTATGGAAAGGCTGGGCGCAAGCGCTGGCTTGGAAAAAGGCCGCATAACCGTGGTGTATCCATGAATCCGGTGGACCATCCGCTTGGAGGCGGTGAGGGAAAAACTTCGGGCGGACGACATCCTTGCGGACCGAGCGGGCTGTTATCCAAAGGTTACAAGACCCGTTCTCCGAGCAAGCCGTCAAGCAAGTACATTGTTTCTGATCGAAGGAGAAAATAAAGCCTATGTCCAGATCGCGTGAGAAAGGAGCTTTTGTTGACGTGAAGTTACTGAAAAAAGCGCAAGAAGCTCAAAAAACAAGAGACCGGAAACCCATCAAAACGTGGTCTCGGCGTTCAACCGTTGTTCCGGAGTTTGTGGGTTTGACATTCGCGGTTTATAACGGAAGGAAGTTTAATAACGTCTTCGTTACGGAAAATCTGGTCGGGCATAAACTGGGCGAATTTTCAGCCACCAGAACGTTCAAGAAGCATTCGGCTGCACAAGATAAAGCCAAAGCACTTGCCGTAGGAGCCAAAACATGACGGAAGCGAGAGCCGTGGCGAGATATCTCAGAATCGGACCGCGGAAAGTGCGTCTGGTGGCAGATACGATTCGAAAACAGCCCGTGGATCATGCGCTTGTTCAACTGATGCATCGACCTATGAAGGCAGCCCGGCTGATAACCAATGTGCTTAACAGTGCGATAGCCAACGCGGCGGGTAAGAAAATGGATAGAGCCCGGTTGATCATCTCGGAAATCAAAGTCGATGGCGGTCCAAGCATGAAAAGATATCTGCCTAGAGCCATGGGGCGGGCAGATCGAATTTTAAAAAGGAGTTCGCATATAACCGTGGTGCTGCGGGAAGGCGCGTTTGTTCCGTTTACGCCGGCGAAGCCGCTTGGAAAGTACGAGCCGGCCAAAAAAGTAAAGATGAGTAGGACAAAGTTGCAAAGCGAAAAAGAGAAGACAGAGGGATCCAAAAAAGAAGGGTCCAAGAAGCTCGCGAAAACCGCGGTATAGAAAGGTTGCAGAAGAATGGGCCAGAAGACACATCCATACGGATTACGCTTAGGCATATTTCCTCCGAACAAATGGGAAGATGGAATCCCGACCAAATCATGGAAGTCGCGCTGGTTTGCCAAGAAGGATTATGTGAACTTACTACAGGAAGATTTGAAGATCCGTAAATTCGTAAAGGAGCAGTTAAAACAGGCGGGCGTTTCTTCGACGGAAATTGCCCGGTCGAGCGGCAGGATCCGTATAAAGATTTTTACGGCCCGCCCCGGCGTTCTCATCGGACGGCGAGGTTCGGAGATCGACAAACTTAGAGATGAGATCCGTAAAATAACCAAGAGCGAGGTTTTTATTGATCCGAAGGAAGTGCCTACGCCGCAAATCGATTCACAGTTGGTAGCAGAAAGTATTGCTAACCAATTGGAACGTAGAATTCATTTCCGGCGCGCCATGAAGAAATCGTTAACCGCGGCCTTGCAAAAGGGTGCCGAGGGCATAAAGATTCAATGCAAAGGACGTCTGGGCGGCTCTGAAATTGCGCGGCGTGAACAGTATAAAGAAGGGAAAATTCCGCTGGGAACATTTCGTGCTGATATTGATTACGGCTTCACCGAAGCTTTTACTACCTATGGAACCATCGGCGTGAAGGTTTGGATTTATAAAGGAGAAATTCTGCTTAAAAAAGAGCAGCATGAAAGAATGCAAATTATGGAGCTTGAGAGAAAAAAGGCGGAAGAGCTGGCTGAGCAGCGTTTGGCCGGCGTATCCGCAGGCTCGGACAAAGCGCAGGCGAGCGCTGATTCAAACAGGGGCGCTTCTTCGGAAGACATCGGTAAAGAACGTAATAAAGGTTTGAGCGAGCAGGGGTCGGACAATGTCACTGATGCCTAGCCGGGTCAAATACCGCAAGCAGCAGCGGGGTTGGATGGGCGGTCTTGCCGTAGCCGGCTCTGCAATCAGTTTTGGTCAATACGCACTTAAAGCCCTTGGACGGGGCTGGCTCTCTGCAATTCAAATCGAAGCGGCCCGGGTTGCGTTGAGCCGGAGTCTTAAAAGAGGAGGAAAAGTCTGGATCAGGGTTTTTCCCGATAAGCCTTTTACAAAGAAGCCGGCAGAGACGCGTATGGGAAAAGGTAAAGGTTCTCCGGAATTTTATGTAGTCGTTGTGAAACCCGGCAGGGTTCTTTTTGAATTAGAGGGAGTCACAGAAGAGGTGGCCAAAGAAGCTTTTCGGCTCTGTGCGCACAAGATCCCCTTCCGGACAAAGTTTATTAGCCGCAATTCACATATGTGATGAATGTGATTTAATGAATGCGCAAGGTGGTTCAGGTGAAACCGCAGGAACTTAGAAATTTGTCGGCTGACGAGCTGGAAACGAAAGCTGAGCAGTTTCGAACGGAACTGTTCAATCTGCGTTTTCAGGCAAAAGTGGGCAAACTTGAAAAATCGAGCAAGATTCGCATGTTGAAACGCGATCTCGCACGCGCCCTAACCATTCGAAAAGAGTGGTCGGCCCAAAAACCGCCCAACGAAAAAACGGAAAGGGTGAATAAGAAATCATGAAGGTAAAAACTGCGCCCGCAACACAAACAACGGTTTTACCCGCCCGTCCTCATCCCCGCGAGCGCGAAGGCGTTGTTGTTAGCGACAAAATGAGCAAAACCGTGGTGGTCGAAGTGCTCAGAGTAAGCCCGCATCCTGTATACGGGAAAGTGGTCAAAAAGAAAATACGATACAAGGCGCATAATGAAGGCGATAAGGCAAAAGCGGGCAACCTGGTTCGCATTATGGAAACGCGCCCCCTTTCAAAGGAAAAACGTTGGACGGTGGTAGAGGTACTTAAATAATGATCCAGATACGGTCCATTTTAGAAATCGCCGACAATAGCGGCGCAAAACGGGCAAGCTGCATAAAGGTGCTTGGCCGTTCAAACAGCAGTTTTGCGTATATCGGAGATGTGGTCAAAGTACACATTAAGGAAGCCCTTCCCGAAAGCAACGTAAAACAGGGTGAAGTGGCGGATGCGGTCATTGTGCGGACGCGTCATCCCATTCACCGGTCCGACGGCACACGTGTCCGTTTTAATTCGAATGCCATTGTTCTGATTGACAACCAAAAGAATCCCCGCGGCACCCGTATTTTTGGCCCGGTTGCTAGGGAATTGAGGGATCTTTCATTCACGAAAATAATTTCTCTGGCTCCGGAGGTTGTATGAGCGCCATAAGACTTCGCAAGAGTGATCAGGTTGTTGCCGTCGGGGGCCGTGATGCCGGGAAAAAGGGGAAGGTTTTGAAAATTCTGCCAAATCGGTACCGCGCCATCGTTGAGGGCATCTGCATGGTTACGGAACACCAGCGTCCGACACGTGACAATCCAAAAGGAGGTGTCATTCGGCGGGAAGGTACCGTTCACCTTTCGAATCTGATGCTGGTTTGCCCGAGATGTGCAAAGCCAACCAGGATCAGTCACACAATTCTTGCGGATGGCAGTAAGAAAAGAACATGCAAGCGGTGCAAGGAGATCATATAGTCGTGGTTCCCCGTTTACTCAAACGATATCGCGAACAGATTCAAGGCACGTTTCTTGAACGTCACGGATTGAAAAATCGTATGCAGGTGCCCGCCCTGGAAAAAATAGTCGTGTCGATGGGCGTTAAAGAAGGCACTCAGGACATAAAAGTGCTTGAGCAGGCCCAGGGTGAATTAGCCAAGATTACGGGTCAGAAGCCGCTCGTGACGCTGGCCAGAAAGTCGATTTCTGCTTTTAAGCTGAGAGAAGGCCAGCCCATCGGCCTGAAAGTTACGCTTCGAAGAGCACGCATGTATGAATTTTTGGATCGTCTCTGTAATGTAGCCATGCCGCGCATCCGCGACTTTAGAGGTTTCGACCTCAAGGGATTTGATGAACAGGGAAACTTTACTCTGGGTATTCAGGAGCAGCTCATTTTCCCGGAGATTGATTTTGACGAGGTCCGGCGTGTCCAGGGAATGAATATCACTTTTGTAACGAGCACCCGGAACAAAGAGATGGCTAAGTTGCTTTTGGAATACCTCGGTTTGCCTTTCAGGAAATAGTTTAAGGAGATCTCAGTGGCAAAAACATGTTTAATTGTTAAGCAGAGAAGAAAGGCTAAGTTTAGGACGCAGCGGTATAACCGTTGCAAAGTGTGCGGCAGGCCCCGTTACTTTATCCGGCGGTTTGGCCTTTGCCGCATTTGTGTTCGAGAACTGGCGCATCAGGGCATGCTGCCCGGTGTCGCAAAATCCAGCTGGTAGGTTCTTATGGTAACAGACTCAATCGCAAATTGTTTAACTATGATCCGTAATTCCCTTCATGCGCGGCGCGCACACGTTACTATTCCAAGCTCGAAGGTTGTGGAATCAGTGCTTACCATTTTGCATCAGAAGGGATTTATCGATAACTTTAAGACATTTCAGGATGGGAGTAAGAAATTTGTACGGGTGCATCTAAAATATGAGAGTCCCAATAAACCGGCTATTCGTAATGTTCGGCGCATATCCAAGTCGAGCTTGCGCGTATATGCCGGCGCCGGTGATATTCCCCATGTGCTGAACGGCATGGGAATCGCCATCGTTTCCACATCGAAAGGCATCATGTCGGATGATGAAGCGCGTAAGAATCACGTTGGCGGCGAAGTGCTTTGCGAGGTTTGGTAATCATGAGCCGTATAGGCAAGAAGCCAATAAAAATTCCCGAAAAAGTAAAAGTGGCTGTTGCAAGTTCGACCGTTACTGTTGAAGGCCCTAAGGGCAGCTTGAAGCTCAATTTACACCCGAATCTAAAGGTCACTGTAAAAGACGGTCAGGTGATCGTTGAGAATCCGGGCAGTGAACGGCAGCAGAAGGCGCTATTCGGTTTAACCCGAAGCATGATTTACAATAACGTGCTCGGCGTTACGCAAGGTTACACAAAAGAACTCGACATCGAAGGGGTCGGATTTAGAGCCAATCTTAAAGGGAAGACGCTTGAGCTTGCGCTTGGATTTACCCATCCCGTGCTTGTTGAAATTCCGGCTGGAATCGAGATCAAAGTTGAAAAGCAGACGCATCTGACTATTTCCGGCATTGATAAACACCTGGTGGGACAGATGGCCGCTAGTATCCGCGCCCTTTATGAACCGGAACCCTACAAGGGTAAAGGAATCCGGTATGCCGGCGAACACGTCCGGCGCAAACAAGGTAAGAAGGTAGCTTAATGAGTCATGTTCGATTGGAAGGAATAAAACGGCGTCACGGGCGTATCCGGAAAAAACTTTCGGGGACGTCTGAGCGTCCGCGTGTGAATGTGTTCCGCTCGCTCAGGCACACCTATGTTCAGGCCATCGATGATACGATTGGGCGTACGTTGGCGGCCGCTTCCACCAAAGTATTGGGTGCGAAACAAAGCGGAAATAAGAAAGCTGCCGAAGCATTGGGGGAGAAATTTTCGGAGATTTTAAAGAAGAAGGGTTTGACCAAAATCGTTTTTGACCGTGGTGGATATCTTTACCACGGCCGCGTTCAAGTTTTGGCGGATTCTCTGCGGAAAAATGGCATTACTTTTTAACAGATTTTCATAGGAGAGAACATTGGCTGATCCATCGACGCAAAAGAAACAACTGGAACAACAAATAAAAGGCGAGAAGGCGCAGCCGTTTGCTTACGAAAAGGTCATATCCATTAACCGGAATGCGAAGGTGGTGAAAGGCGGGCGCAGATTTTCGTTTACAGCCATGGTGGTTGTGGGAAATGGCAGCGGTGTCTTTGGCTACGGGGTAGGCAAGGCGTCGGAGGTATCGGATGCCATTCAGAAAGCGACTGTTAAGGCCAGGAAATCTCAGGTCCAAGTTTCTCTTGCCGGTACGACCATACCGCATGAGGTATTTGGCAAGTTTGGGGCGGGCAAGGTTTTGATGAAGCCTGCGGCGCCCGGTACCGGTATTATCGCTGGAGGCTCCGTTCGCGCTTTGTGCGAATCGGTAGGTATTAAGGATATTTTGGCAAAGAGCCTGGGATCGAGCAATGCGGTCAATGTATTTAAGGCAACCGCCGACGGTCTTATGAGCTTGCGGCCGAATCCCCATTCGGCGTACCAAACATCCGTAACGGCAAGTGATACGGGGGTAGTCGGTACTTCTGAAAGTTCAACCGGGATACCGCCTGTCTCTGCTGAATTTAAAAAGAAACAATCCGCATAGTTTTGCAGATTGCGAATCCATAGAGAGGCGGTTTACCTGAAATGAAGGCGAAAACACCGCACCAAAAAAGCCAGAAGCGTCGGGGGCGCGGTCCGGGTTCGGGCCGGGGAAAGACATCTGCGCGCGGACACAAGGGCGGTGGTGCTCGGTCCGGGTGGCGGGAACGCTGGGGAAAAGAAGGCGGACAGACTCCCTTTTACATGCGGTTTCCGAAACGGGGGTTTAACCGTGCATTTAAGAGGCTGTACAGCGTGATTAATTTGGATACGTTGGCAAGCTTGGGGGAAGAAAAAATCGATCTTGAGCTGTTGAAAACGCTGGGCTGGTACAAGAATTCCTCAGATGGCGTAAAAGTGCTCGGACGGGGCCAGCTTAAGAAAGCGCTGACAGTTGAAGCACATGCTTTCAGCCGGACAGCAAAAGAGCAAATTGAAAAAGCCGGCGGGAAAGCCATACTGGTTTCAGCGAAAATCCAATCAAACCAATGATCGTTCAAGCCCTTGTTAATTTATTTAAGATAGAGGATCTGAGAAGAAAAGTCCTCTTCACAATGGGCATCATTGTTGTTTATCGAGTCGGTGCATTTATACCGACACCCGGCATTGACGGTCATGCGCTCAGCCAGTTTTTCGCGCAAATGGCCGGCACGCCCGGCGGCACGCTCTTTGGCATCATGGGAATGTTTTCCGGAGGCGCTCTGCAGAAAGCCACGATATTTGCATTGGGCATCATGCCGTACATTTCATCGTCGATTATTCTTCAACTCCTCATGGTTGTCATTCCCGCGCTCGAACGCCTGGCCAAAGAAGGCGGGGAAGAGGGCAGGAGAAAACTAATCCAGTACACCCGTTATGGAACGGTGCTGTTGGCCCTGCTTCAAACGTTCTTCATAAGCCTGTATCTGGAAAATCCGGCAGCTCACGGAGGAATGGTCATCGTTCCGAATCCCGGCTGGAATTTTCGGCTGATGGCCATTTTAACCATGACTACGGGTACCGCTTTCATTATGTGGTTGGGCGAACAAATTGATCAATACGGCATTGGAAACGGAATGTCCATCATCATTACGGCTGGAATTATTGAATCTGTCCCAACAGCTCTTTGGCAGACATTTATTTTGGTGTCGCCGTTTGACCCCGCGCGTCAGCAGCTTTCGTATTGGAAATTGATCCTGATGGCGGTTATGTTTTTTGGGGTTGTGATCGGGGTGGTTATGATCATTCAGGGACAAAGAAAAATCCCGGTGCAATACGCGAAGCAGATACGCGGGCATCGAGTATACGGCGGCGCGAGTACGTTTCTTCCTCTCAAGGTGAATCAAGCGGGTGTGATACCGATTATTTTCGCGCAGTCAATGATTCTTTTTCCGGCGACGATCGCAAGTTTTATCCCGCATGAGGGATTTCGCAGATTTACGCATGCGTTTGCGCCCGGAAACTGGATTTATTCTACCTTTGATGGATTGCTGATTATTTTTTTCACGTTCTTTTATACGGCGATTACATTTAATCCGCAGGAGATTTCGGACAACCTTCAGAAATACGGAGGTTTTATTCCGGGGATACGTCCCGGCCGGAACACCGCGGAGTATTTGGACTATGTGATGACGCGCGTATGTTTTGCGGGTGCGATTTTTCTTACGATGATAGCACTTTTTCCAAGCTTGGTGTCTTCTCCGAAGATTCTCAATATTCCGTTCCTGGTGGCCAGTTTTTTTGGCGGGACGGGGTTGCTGATCATTGTCGGCGTTGTTTTGGATACGATGAAGACCATTGAGTCACAGCTTTTGATGCGTCATTACGACGGTTTTATCAAACGCGGCCGCTTAAAGGGACGGCGATGAGGCTGGTTTTTCTTGGCCCGCCCGGAGCAGGTAAAGGTACATTGGCTGTACGTTTGGCAGAACATTTTTCATTGGCGCATATTGCCACGGGCGACCTTCTGAGGCGTAATGTTCAGGAAGGAACAGAGCTGGGAAAGAAGGCGCAGTCATTCTTGGAACGCGGCGCCCTCGTTCCCGACGATTTGGTCATTGCCATGGTCAAGGAGCGCTTCAGAAAGCCGGATGCCAAGAAAGGATTCATCTTGGACGGCTTTCCAAGGACGGTTGCGCAGGCAGAGGCGCTTGATCAGGTTCTTTCGCAGATGAATTCGTTGCTCGGTTGCGTTGCTTATTTCGAAACATCGATTGGGACTATTATCGATCGGCTGAGCGGACGCTGGACTTGCACTCAATGCGGAATGAGTTTTCACGTTCGCAACATTCCCCCCAAGCGCAAGGGTATCTGTGATCGTTGCGGGTCAAAGTTGGTCCAGCGTGAAGACGACAAGGAAGAAACAGTACACCGCCGGCTTGAGGTGTATGAACAGGAAACAGCTCCGCTGATCAAATATTATGAGAAACGGAACCTGCTCAAGAAAACGTCAGGCGATCGGCCGCTTGAAGAGCAGTTTGAGTTTCTGAAGAATTTGTGCCTGGAAAGCGTCGCTTGATCACGCTGAAGTCTCCTCGCGAAATTGACATGATGTGTGAAAGCGCAGAGATCCTTAAAAAAGTTTTTGTCGGTGTAAGGGAAGCGCTAAACATCGGCATGACAACGCAAGACCTTGACCGGATCGCCGATGATTTGATTCTTAGAAATAAAGCCAGGTCGGCATTTAAAGGATATCGGGGATACCCCGCGTCGATTTGTGTTTCAATTAATGAAACAGTGGTTCACGGTATTCCTTCCAACCGTAAAATACGGGACGGCGATATCGTGAGCGTGGATATGGGCGTTGTGTTCAAAGGGTATTACTCTGATGCGGCTCGAACGTGGCCGGTTGGGCATGTTGATGAAGAAAAGCTCGAGCTGGTACGGGTTGCGCGCGGTTGTTTCGAGGCAGGCGTTAAACAGTTTAAAGCCGGTCATCGACTGGGGGATATTTCATCGGCCGTTCAGCAATACGCGGAATCCCGCGGATTTAGTGTGGTACGGGATTTTGTCGGACATGGAATAGGCCGGGCGTTGCACGAAGATCCGCAGGTTCCCAATTTCGGAGAGAGCGGACGCGGTGGGCTTTTGCAGGAAGGATTGGTTCTCGCTATCGAACCGATGGTGAATGCCGGAACTCATGAGGTGGAAGTTGAGGACGATCACTGGACGGTGGTTACGCGCGATGGCGAATGCTCAGCGCATTTTGAAAATACAGTGGCGTTAACGAAGAATGGAGCACAGAATTTGACAGCAGGATGCGAGGATTAAATGCCAAAAGGCGACGCGATCGATGTAGAAGGTGTTGTGGTGGAAGCGTTGCCAAACGCCATGTTTCGCGTACAACTCGAAAATGGACATAAGGTTTTGGCCCACATTTCTGGAAAAATGAGGATGCATTATATACGCATTTTGCCGGGCGATAAGGTAAAAGTGGAATTATCCCCTTACGATCTTACGCGCGGACGTATCACATTGAGGATTGCTTGACATATGAAAGTTCGTCCTTCGGTTAAAAAAATTTGTCAGAAGTGCAAGATCATTCGGCGCAAGGGCATCGTGTATGTCTATTGCGAGAATCCAAAACACAAACAGAGACAGGGTTGATCGACCATGGCAAGAATTTTGGGTGTTGACTTACCGAAAGAAAAGCGTATTGAGGCATCTCTTCCTTATATCTACGGGATTGGAAGAACGCTAGCCGGACATATCTTGACAACAGCCGGCATAGATCCAAATAAGAGAACAAAGGATCTTACGGAGAAAGAAGTGGCGCAGATCACCACAGCCATTCAGAAGTCCGGTCACAAGGTGGAGGGAGATCTGAGGCGTGACGTGATGCAGAACATCAAGCGGCACATGGATATCGGATCTTACCGTGGACTAAGGCATCGCAGGGGATTACCGGTTCGCGGACAGCGTACGCATACCAATGCAAGGACGCGTAAGGGTCCGCGCAAAACGGTGGGTGGCTTGAAAAAAGAGGCACCGAGTCCGGGCTGATTATTTTATTTTGAACCGATCATCATTCGGAGATTTCGCATGGCAAAGAAAGTAAAAAAAGTTAGTTCGCCGAAAGCAATTGTCAATATCGTGGCGTCGTTCAACAATACGATTGTCACGATCACGGATGTAAAAGGCAATACGATCGTCTGGTCGAGTACGGGAACAGCAGGCTTTACAGGCTCGAAGAAGTCCACTCCATTTGCGGCGCAGGTAGCTTCACAGCAGGCCGCGGTAAAAGCGCTCGAATGCGGTGTGAAGGAAGTAGAAGTATTCATTAAGGGTCCGGGCGCGGGACGGGAGTCGGCTATTCGCGCGATTCAGGCGGCCGGATTAAATATTACAGCGATACACGATGTTACGCCGATTCCGCACAACGGTTGTCGGCCGCCAAAGAGAAGGAGGGTCTAAGCAAGCATGGGAAGGCGACTTGAACCGGCTTGCCGGCAATGCAGGCGCGAAGGTGTAAAACTTTATCTGAAGGGTATTCGGTGCACCGGCGACAAGTGCGCTATCGAGCGTAGAAGTTTCGCGCCCGGCATGCATGGGCGGGGTCAAAGAACCAAGCTTTCGGATTTCGGTAAACAGCTCCGCGAGAAGCAGAAAATGAAAAAGATTTACGGCGTTCTTGAAAGGCAGTTCCGGACATTTTTTTATCGTGCGTCCAAAAAAACTGGTGTTACCGGTGATATCCTTGTGGAACTGCATGAGCGCCGCTTGGATAACGTCGTCTACCGCCTGCTCTTTGTGACTTCAAGGAAAGCCGGTCGACAACTCGTACGCTACGGACATGTTTTGGTAAACGGGAAAATTACGACCATTCCATCCTACATTGTAAATCAAGGTGACTCCATTTCAGCGCGTCCTGCCGAAAGGTCGCAGAAGTTGGTGAAGGGTACCGTGGAAATGCTGAAAGATCGCCCTATTCCGGAATGGCTTGCGTTGGATAGAAACAGTCTTGAAGGCAAAGTCCTTCGATTCCCGACCAAGCGGGAGGCCGGACTGCCGGTTGAAGAATCCCAGATTGTTGAATTGTATTCGAAATAATCTTAGCAGGAGGTTTATAAATGGGAATCCGTTGGAAAACTTTTGAAGTTCCAAGAAAGCTTGACGTAGATCAGCAAACCCTCACGCCATATTATGGAAAGTTTTATGCGGAACCTTTCGAGCGGGGGTTTGGTACGACTATCGGAAATTCGCTTAGACGCGTACTTTACTCCTCCATTGAAGGTGCCGCCATTACAAGCATCAAAATTGAAGGAGTTTTGCATGAGTTTTCGTCCATGGATGGTGTGGCTGAAGACGTGACGGAAATCGTGATGAACCTTAAACAAGTTGTTTTCCGGTTTCATGGGAAGGGCGCGAAGCGAATCATGATCAACATCGAACGCAAAGGAGCTGTTACGGGTGCGGACATCCGGACCGACGAGACGGTTGAGGTGGTGAATCCCGATCAGCATATTTGTACGCTGACAAAGGAGCGAAAATTCGAGGTCGAGATGGAAATCTCGAAAGGACGCGGGTATGTTCCTGCGGAGAGGAACAAACGTGAAGATGCGACGATCGGCACTATCTTTCTGGACGCTGCGTTTTCTCCTATCCGCAAGGTGAACTGCACCGTGGAAGAAACGCGTGTCGGACAAATGACGGATTATGATAAGTTGATTCTGGAGCTTTGGACCAACGGCAGTATTTCACCGGAAGAAGCGCTGCTCTACGCGTCAAATATTCTTCAGAGGCACCTGGACATCTTTGTTTCCTATGGCGAGCTGCCCGAGGAAGAAGAGGAAGAGCAGGAAGAAGAAGATAAGGAGTTTATCGAGTTAATCAATAAACCCATTGCCGAGCTTGAGCTTTCCGTTAGAAGCGCCAATTGCCTGGAAGCGGCAAATATCAAGACGATAGGTGACCTGGTTCAAAGATCGGAACAAGAAATGCTCAAGTATAAGAACTTTGGCAAGAAGTCTCTTCAGGAAATCCAGAACATACTCCAAAATATGGGCCTTACATTGGGAATGGATGTCGAAGCCCGTAAGAAGAAGAAGTCCGGTATGGCGGGTTCGCCGAAGGCGGGAGCGCAAACGGTTATTGGATCTCCGGCTGCCGCCGTTCAGGCTAGCCCCACCGAGATCGACGGAGGCAGTGAAGGGTTGTCATGAGACATCAACGCCTGCGTCAAACGCTTGGTTTACGTACAGAAGAGCGGAAGGCCCTTTTGGCCAGCCTTGTGTCTGCTTTGGCGCGGAAGGGCCGTATACAAACTACGGTCGCAAAGGCTAAGGCGGCACAACGGTTCGTAGAGCATCTGATCACTATATCCAAAAGAAATACACTTCATGCAAGGCGTAGTCTCATCGCAAAGCTACGCTCGAATGAAATTGCTTCGATATTTTTGGATGAAATCGCGCCCTCGGTAAATGGCCGAAAAAGTGGCTACACAAGAATCATTCGATACAAATACAGGATTGGCGATGGCGCGGAAACGGCTCTTTTGGAGTTTACCGATCCTATAGAAAGACGGGAAGCCGGTAAACCTAAAAAGGATAAGAAAAAGAAGGCCAAATCTGAGATGCCGGTCGAAGCGGAAGAGGTAAAGAAACCCAAAAAGGTTGTTCCCGGGAAGAAAGAAAAAGAAGCCCCGGCACCGCACGTGCAGGAATCCGAAGCACCGCCTACGAAAGGCGCTGAAGAGCAACCCAAAGAAAAACCGAAAAAAGGCGGCTTCTTGAGCGGACTGAGAAAATTCCTGAAAGGTGAGGATTGAATCCGGGTGAGCGCCGAAACCTCGAAACCTGCCATTAATCGTCGCGTTGCCTCTCTTTCTCCTTCCGCAACGCTGGCTATTACGGCCAAAGCCAAGCAACTCAAAAATCAGGGTGTCGATGTAGTTAACTTCGCAGGCGGCGAGCCTGATTTTGATACTCCGCAGCCATTTAAGGATGCAGCGATACGTGCGTTAAAGGAAGGCATGACGCGGTATACGCCTACAACCGGCCTCCCCCAACTCAAAGAAGCCATTGCCGAGAAACTTAAGCGCGATAATCAACTTGAATACAAACCGGAGCAAATTGTTGTTACGGTGGGTGCAAAGCACGCCGTCTTTAACGCAATTCAAGTCTTGGTGGATGAGGGTGATGAAGTAATTGTTCCGGCTCCATATTGGCTGAGTTATCCGGAAATGGTCAAAATGGCCGGTGGCCGGAATGTTTTTGTTACCACCTCGGAAGAGCAGCGTTTCAAAATTACCCCGGAACTGCTAAAGCGGGCGATTTCACCGGCGAGCAAAGTTCTCATTCTCAATTCACCCTCCAATCCGACCGGCGTTGTCTATTCAAAAGAAGAGCTTACAGAACTCACGCGGATAGCCGTAGATCACGGCATCTTTGTGGTAAGCGATGAGATCTATGAAAAGCTTATTTATGGCAATACAAAACATTATGCCGTAGCGGCACTGGAACCCAGATTTAAGGATTCTGTCATCACCGTAAACGGTCTGAGTAAGGCTTATGCGATGACCGGTTGGCGCTTGGGTTACTTTGCGGCCCCTCTTGAAATAGCCAAAGCAGCCTCAAGTCTTCAGGACCACCAGACATCCAATGTGACTTCTTTCGCACAGCCCGCTGCCGTTGAGGCGTTGCGCAACGGAGAAGGCGAAGCCGCGAAGCTCCGGGAAATTTTCTCTAACCGGCGTGACCTCATTATCTCCGAACTAAGAAGGATACCCCAAGTTAGATTTGTTGAGCCGGACGGAGCATTTTATGTATTTGTGAATATTACAAAAAGCGGTTTGAATTCCATGGAGTTTTCACAAAGGATACTGGAGGAGGTACATATCGCGTTAATCCCGGGTTCGCCGTTTGGCGCTGAAGGCTACGTGCGAATCAGTTTTGCCACTTCCGAGCGGGAAATAGTGAAGGGCACTGAACGGATGCGTAGCTGGCTCAAGAAATAAATCATTCTTACCACCGGAAATCATTTCTGAGATTCTCCCTTCCATCGGTATGTCGCCGAAATTTCCATATCAAGAAGATAACCCTGGATGATCAAAAAGTAGATTGGCGCGCATTGACGGAGCAGCCGTGGTTACCACTGAGATATTTACAATAAGCGTCGGGCAAAAAATCGCCAAACAAGAAATGATCGAGCGGCTCATGCAGCTGGAATATATCGAGGACAAGCTCGTCGGCCATCCGGGAGAATTTGCAAGCCGTGGGAGCATTTTGGATATCTTTCCCGTTTCTTTCAGGAAACCTGTCCGCGTCAATTTCGATCTGGACCGGATCGAGTCTATCCGCGATTTTTCCGTTGCCTCCGGACAATCTTTGATGAGTTATGACGAAGTCAGGCTTATCCCGGTAACTTCGGCGTTCATGAGCAAGATGGCTCGGATGAGCGGCTTTTATGAAAGGCGCGAACCGCTCGACGACTTGAAGTCTATTCAAGTGGGAGATTACGTAGTGCATATTAATTATGGGATAGGCCTTTTTGCCGGAACAAAGGTGCTTAGAATTGAGGGAAAGCCGGTAAAACATCTGGCTATTGAATTTTCCGGCCGGGAAATACTTTACGTGGAGGAAAAAGAAGCTCCGCTCATCGACCGGTATATGGGTTTTGAGGGCCGGCCGCCCAAACTCACCAAGCTAAATACCAAGGATTGGAAACGGCAGAGGGAAAAAGCCCGTATTGCCGTACGATCTTATGCGCGGGATCTTTTGACATTGCAAGCAAAAAGGAATGTGCTGAAGGGCTTCCGCGCCGGACCGGATAATGACTGGCAAATCCAGTTCGAGAAAGAATTTCCGTATGAAGAGACCCCCGATCAGAAAAGAAGCACGCAAGAAGTGAAATCAGATATGGAGCGTGTGCAGCCGATGGACAGGCTTCTTTGCGGGGACGTGGGCTACGGTAAAACAGAAGTGGCTTTTCGCGCGGCATTTAAAGCTGTTATGAGCGGAAAACAGGCGGCCTTTTTGGTTCCGACAACGATCTTAGCCGAGCAGCATTATATCAGCCTGAAGCAGCGCGTAAAAAATTTTCCGGTAAGAGTAGAGTGTCTATCACGCTTCAAGACTAAGCTCGAACAGTCTGAAATTATCTCGCAGCTAAAAGATGGTTCGTGCGATATTATCATCGGTACCCACCGTTTGCTGTCTGGTGATGTGCGGTTTAAGGATTTGGGTCTGGTTGTAGTTGATGAGGAGCAGCGCTTTGGCGTTCGTCACAAGGAAAAGTTGAAAAAAATACGCGAGATGGTGGACGTTTTAACGCTCACTGCGACTCCGATACCCAGGACTCTATATATGGCTCTTGTGGGCGCCCGGAACATGTCGATCATCAATACGCCTCCCAGGAATCGCATGCCGGTTGAAACAGATATTATGGATTATGACAAAGCCCGTATCGCGGAGATCATCGGACGTGAGCTGAAACGCGGCGGGCAAGTATATTTTGTTCATAATAGAGTGCAATCGATCGACCGCGTGTATAAAAATTTGAAAAAGATCTTACCGGAAGTGAGATTTGGCGTTGCGCACGGCCAAATGCCACCGCGAACGCTGGAGACAACCATGCTCCAGTTTATTCAGAAGGAGGTTGATTGCCTGATCTCGACAAATATCATCGAGTCCGGGCTGGACATACCAAACGTGAATACATTAGTCGTAAATCGTGCGGATCGGTTTGGTCTCGCAGATCTTTATCAGTTGCGCGGGCGCGTAGGCCGATTTGACCGGAAGGCCTATGCTTACTTTATTATACCGAAGCATAAAATGCTTACGGAGGACGCCGAAAAGCGATTGGCGGCCGTTCAGCGGTTTACCGAGCTGGGCGCCGGTTTTCAAGTGGCCATGGAGGATCTGGAAATCCGCGGCGCCGGCAATCTCTTGGGAACGGAACAGTCGGGATTCATATATCAGATTGGTTTTGATCTTTATTGCCGTTTGGTTCGGGAAGCAATTGACGAACTTTCAAAATCAGCTAATATTAAAAGCCGTACGGGAGATTAAACAGGTGTATGGGGAATAAATTTACCGCAATTTGTTTTGTCTCGATGTTCATGGTGTGTTTATGCAGTGCCGAACGCGTATCTGCGGCAATGGCGGACCGGATTGTTGCGGTGGTGAATAATGAACCCATTATGCAGAGCGAAGTGGAAGATGTTCTGGCGCCTATTTACTTCGACCTTAAAGAAGAATATTCAGGACAAGATCTTATGCGGCATGTCGAAGAAACAAGGATCAAGGTGCTGAATCAGATGATCGAAGATCAGCTGATCTACCAAGAAGCGGAGAAGCTCGGTGTTAAGGTAGAAGAACATGAAATTGATGAAATGGTGGATGATTTTAAACAGCAATTTGCAAATGAAGAGGAAATGTCGGAAGCGCTCACATTGCGTGGACTGACGATTGCCCGCCTCAGAATAAGTTACCGTAAACAGATCGCGATCAGAAAAATGCATGCGTATGAAGTACGGTCAAAAATTATGATTTCTCCGCAGAAAATCCAGGCTTATTATGAAGCTCACAAGGAAGAATTCGGCGAGAAGGGCCACTGGCTGCTCAGCTCAATTACGATTCGCAAGAAAGAGCAGGACATCCTAAGAGGCACAAAGAGCGAGGTGGAAAGGGAAAAGATAGAAGGGATTTTAATGGCGCTTCGTTCCGGGAAGGACTTTTCAGATCTCGCCCGCCAACATTCCGAAGACCTGCATGCGAGCAAAGGCGGTGAAATGGGTGCTATTAAAATGACGGAACTGATGCCCGAGATTGAAGAGGCAATTTCTAAACTCGAAAAGGGTCAGATTTCTGATGTTATTGAGACCGGCAGAAGCTTTCATATTTTTCGATTGGACGATAAGATGCCCGGTCAGTACAAAGAGTTGAATGACGTGAGGGATGAGATTCTCAATATGCTTTACCGCAAAGAAGCAGAAGAAAGATATAAAGCTTGGATGGAAGAGCTAAAGCATAAAGCCTACATCTCCATCAAGTAGTTTTCTACCAGCAGTGCACATCTCCATGAGAAAGCCGATTATCGCCGTAACCATGGGTGATCCCGGAGGGATCGGACCCGAGATCATACTTAAATCTATCGGATCATTGCGTTTAAAGGCCCGTTTTGTGATGGTCGGCAAGCCGGAAGTTTTTGAGAAGGTAAATCAGCTTCTGGCAAAACCGATTGCCTATGAAACGGTCAGCAATATTTCTCACCTAAAGCAGAGTAAAAGCAGAGTCGTTTTGCTCGATTTGGTGAACGTACCCCCTCGCTTTGTCGTCGGTAAAGTTTCTCGTGTGAATGGCAGGCTGGCCTATCTTGCTCTACAAACAGGGGCCTTGCTTGCCGTTAAAGGATTGGTTTCCGCTCTCGTCACCGCGCCGCTTTCCAAGGCGGCTGTGCGCAAGCATATCAAAGGATTTACGGATCAAACTGATTTTCTCTGTGATCTTACAAAGACGAAGCAATACGCAATGACTTTTGTCAAAGATCGTTCCTGTGTTGCGCTGGTTACCACACATTTGCCGCTGAACAAAGTGGCCGGGAATTTGAATAAGCGCGGCATCGTTCAAAAAGCAAAGTTGACCGCAGGTTTCCTTCGAAGGATTAAAAAGATTCGCAATCCCAAGATTGGTGTTTTGGGCTTGAATCCACATGCAGGCGAAGACGGCACTCTTGGGGTGGAGGAAACGAATACTATTCTTCCGGCGGTTCGGGATTTGAGAAGGTCAGGAATGAACGTCTTCGGGCCGCTTCCGGCCGATTCCGCTTTTTATAAGTGGAACAAGGGGGAGCTGGATGCTGTACTTGCCATGTATCACGATCAGGGGCTCGGGCCATTCAAAATGCTTCATTTCGAAGACGGTGTCCACGTCACGCTCGGCCTGCCTTTCGTGCGTACTTCACCCGATCACGGAACGGCATTCGATATTGCCTACCGCGGCATAGCTTCTCCGAATGCGATGCGGGAAGCCATTAAAGCAGCCATCAAATTCAGCCGCACCGTATGAATCCAAAGCACCTTTTAAATGATGCCGGGCTGCGACCGGTTAAATCACTGGGACAGCATTTTCTTTCAAGCCCATCCCGGATACGCAGCATCATCGAATCTGCTTCTCTTGGACCAGGCCAGGTCATCGAGATTGGGCCAGGGCTTGGAGCCCTTACCGATGCGCTTATCGAACTTCCCGTCAAGTTAATCCTCATTGAGAAGGACCCTAAACTTGTAGCGTTACTCAAAGAACGCTACGCTGCGTATGCCGAAAGCATCCGCATACAACAGGGAGATTTTCTCGATTACACATTCGAAGATATTTTAGTAGGAAGCCAATGTGTAGTGCTTGGAAACCTGCCGTATTATGTTTCTTCACCCATCCTATTTCATTTGCTTGAGCATCGCGCCAAGATCAAACATGCTGTCGTAACCGTACAGCGCGAAGTAGCGGAAAGGTTGCTGGCCAAACCCAACACGAAGGACTATGGGCGCTTGACATTGTCATTTGGCTTGCATGCTGAGGTGAAACGCTTGTTTGACATCCGGCGCAATGAATTCTATCCGCAGCCTAAAGTTATTTCGACGGTGCTCTTTATCCGATTTAAAGACGCTGTCGATCTGCCCGCCGGAGTTTCTGAGGAGCTCTATTTGAAAGTAGTTAAGCTTGCGTTCGGAAAGAGAAGAAAACAGATAGCCAATGCACTTTGTCATAATTTTCCGGAAGGTTGGCCGAGAGCTTTGGTGGAAGAAGCACTTACCGCATCAAAATTGAGTTTAAAGGTGCGAGCCGAAGTTCTTTCTCCGGAAGAGTTCTCGCGTCTTTCGAGCGAGCTGGCTGAACGGGGGGTGCGTTGACAACGAGGAAGCGCTATGTTAGTATCCCTTTATTCTATAAGGAGTTAGCTCATGCCTGCATTTGATATTGACCGCGTTGCTGAGTTGGCGCGAATTCGTTTGAAATCCGATGAACGGGCGAAATTGGAAAAGGATCTGCAAAGTATCATTCAGTATGTGGAGAAACTGCGCGAATTAAACACCGAGGAAGTTGAACCTACCAGCCACGTTTTAAATCTAGAGAACGTGATGAAGGAATATACCCCTCGCGATGCAAAAGTTTCAGCGCATGTTCTGCAGCATGCTCCTGTTGCGGAGCAACCTTATTTTAAAGTGCCAAAAGTCGTAGACAACTGAACATTGATTTTTATTGGAGACAAGGGTTTTCATGGCGCAAAGCACAGAACTTCACAGCTTCACATTAGATGAAGCTGTTCAGGCGATCAAGAGTAAGAAAACAAAACCTCTTGATTTTTATCAGGCGCTGCGCAAAAGAGTCGACGCGATCGATTCAAGGGTACGCGCCTATCTGAATTTTGCAGAACCGGCCGCCGTACCTCAATCCTCAAATGGCGGATTGCTGTCCGGAATTCCCATTTCACTGAAGGACAATATTTCCACAGAAGGTTGGGAAACCACCTGCGCTTCCCAGATTCTTAAAGGCTACGTTCCTCCTTACGATGCAACGGTCGTGCGCAAATTGAAGGAGGCAGGCGCCTACATTTTCGCCAAATGCAATATGGATGAATTTGCTTTCGGTTCTTCGACCGAAACATCGGCGAAAGGGCCGACTTTTAATCCCTGGAATACGGCCTATGTTCCGGGCGGATCGAGCGGCGGTTCTGCAGCTTGTGTGGCGGCGGATGAAGCTATTTGCGCGCTTGGGTCCGATACGGGCGGGTCCATTCGGCAGCCGGCATCACTTTGCAGTGTGGTGGGCTTAAAACCAACCTATGGGCGCGTTTCACGCTATGGCTTGGTGGCGTTTGGATCGAGTTTGGATCAGATCGGGCCGATTACGAAAACCGTGAAGGACAACGCGATGCTTCTCGGTGTTATCGCCGGACACGATCCGCGTGATTCCACTTCGGCCTCGGCGCCTGTTCCGGACTATGTGAAGGAATTGGAACGGCCTATTAAAGGTATGAAAATCGGCTGGCCGAAAGAGTATTTTATCGACGGAATTGAACCGTCTGTCCGACATGCTCTTCAAGAAGCGGCTGAGGTATTTAAATCGCTTGGCGCTTCTATTCAGGAAATCAGTTTGCCGCATACGTCGTATGCCATTGCGGTTTATTATGTCGTAGCCACCGCGGAGGCAAGCTCAAATCTGGCCATGTTTGACGGCGTGCGGTTCGGAATTCGCGCGAAAGCGGAAACATTGCGCGACGTTTATCTCGAAACCCGCGATTTAGGGTTTGGAAGGGAAGCCAAGCGCCGAATATTAATGGGAACGTTCGTGCTCTCTTCCGGCTATTACGACGCATACTATCGCCGTGCCCAGAAAGTGCGCACGTTGATCAAGGATGATTTTGTTCAGGCGTTTAAACAAGTGGATTTGATTATGACGCCTACTTCTCCAACTACCGCCTTTAAGCTCGGTGAAAAGATGGAAGACCCGATTCAGATGTATTTGTCGGATATTTTTACGATCTCCATGAATCTGGCCGGAGCACCGGTCATCTCTATACCCTGCGGATTTGATCCAAAAGGCTTACCGATCGGATTTCAGCTGGTCGGAAATTATTTTGATGAGCCGAAAATATTCCGTGCGGCTCACTATTTTGAGCAGGCGACCCCGTTTCACAAAATGAAACCGAAGATATGAACTACGAACCCGTCATAGGGCTGGAAACCCACGTTCAACTGCTCACCCGTTGTAAGATATTTTGTTCCTGCCCGACTTCTTTTGGTGAACAGCCGAATAAGAACACATGCCCAGTCTGTCTGGGTTTACCCGGAGCTTTACCGGTTCTAAATGGAAAGGTGCTTGAGCTTGCCATAAAGGCGGGCCTTGCTATTGATTGCCAAATCGCGGAGCGTCTTCGTTTTAACCGGAAGAATTACTTTTACCCCGACCTTCCGAAGGGCTATCAAATTTCGCAGTTTAAGCACCCCATCTGCTTTGGCGGATTCATTGATATCGTCCTGCCTTCCGGATCCAAGCGAATCTGTATCACGAGAGCACATTTGGAAGAGGACGCCGGTAAACTTTTGCATGAGGGAATTCCGGACGGCAGTTACGTGGATTTTAACCGGGCAGGCGTTCCGCTTCTCGAAGTAGTCACCGAACCCGACCTTCGCTCGTCATCCGAGGCCTATCAATATTTGACGATGCTGAAAGCCGTTATGCGTTACGCCGGCGTGAGTAACTGTAACATGGAAGAAGGATCGCTCCGGTGCGACGCGAATGTATCGATACGTCCCTCCGGCAGTGAAAAATTGGGAACGCGCGCGGAAATCAAGAATTTGAACTCTTTCCGGGCGGTACAGAAAGCTATCGAATATGAAATCAAAAGGCAGACCGAATTGCTGGATACCGGGAAGACGGTAGCTCAGGAAACCCGTCTTTGGAATGAATCGCGCCAGGTTACGATTGCGATGCGGAGCAAAGAAGAAGCGCACGATTACCGCTATTTTCCGGAACCGGACCTGGTTCCTTTTACGGTGAGCAGGGAAGAAGTCGAAAGGATACGCAAAATGCTGCCTGAGCTGCCGCGCGATTTATCGGATCGGTTTCAGAAGCAGTATGGTCTGACGGCATACGATGCGGGTGTCTTGGTCCAGGAGCAGCGATTGGCCCACTTTTTTGAGGAGGCGGTGAAATGCGGCACACAGCCTAAATCGGCCAGCAACTGGATTCAGAGCGAGCTACTCGGTATACTCAATGAAAGAAAATTGTCTATCGAAAAGAGTCCGGTTTCTGCAAAAGATTTGGCCGAGCTTATCGCTTTAATAGAAAAAGGGACCATCAGCGGGAAGATCGGAAAGGAAGTTCTCCCGCGGATGGTCGATGAGCAGAAAACAGCTCGCCAGATTATAGAGTCATCCGGCTTGACGCAAATCACTGATGAAGCGGCCATCGGCAAAGTTGCCTTAAAAGCGATTCAGGCAAATCCGAAATCCGTGGAAGCGTTTAAGTCGGGCAAAGAAACAGCGTTGGGATATCTGGTCGGCCAGGTTATGAAGGAAACCCAGGGACGCGCAAATCCTCAATTGGTAAACAAAATTCTTAAAGAGAAGCTTGAGCAGACGATTTGATGTTAAGCATGAAGCGTTTTGGCATACTCCTTACGGCTCTGTCGCTATTAATATCGAGCCTGCAAATCGTGTCCGTTTATGCCGGCCGTGAATCTGTGCCGGCACTTTCCAATCTTACCCATGTATTTAGCGATGCTTTACAGATTGTTCACGATAGATATCTCCGGGAAGTTAATCCCAGAGATTTGGTATACGGCGCCATCCGGGGCATGATTCGTGCTTTGGATCCGGACAGTGAGTTTTTGACACCGGAAGAGGTTCTCAGGCTTCGAGCAGAAACGGAAGGAGAATTTACGGGAATCGGTGCAAAGGTGAGCGTTCGTGACGACGGGCTGCTTGTGACAAGTGTTATTCCCGATTCTCCCGCTGCCGGTGCAGGACTTAAACCGGGGAACCTCATCGTCAGCGCCAATGAAAAATCGCTGGCCGGGATACCGCGAAGCGAAGCTTTGGAAACACTCCGCGGCAAATCAGGTACTGCGATCCGGATTGGAGTCGTTTCGCCAGGTGATGAACTAGTGGTCTATAAGACGATTAACCGCACGGTCGTAGACATTCCCAATGTCAAAGATACGGCATTAAAGTCTGCCCGGGTCGGTTATTTACGCATCGTTGAGTTTGGCGAAAAGACGCGCGGCGAAATTGAAAAAGCATTGGAACAATTGCGTGCCCAGAGGGCAAACCGATTCATTATCGATGTGCGTGACAATCCCGGCGGTACCCTAGATGCGGCCTCTGAAGTTAGCGGGCTCTTTCTCTCGCGCGGCGACCTCATTGTATCGACCATTGGCAGACGGAGTGATGAATCCTTTGAAGTGCACGTAACCGAAACCGGCGCTTATTCGGCCGCCCCCCTGGCCGTCCTCATCAATGGGGGAAGCGCAAGCGCGTCAGAAGTGCTTGCCGCATCGCTTCGCGATCACGGAAGAGCAAAACTTTTTGGAACGCATTCGTTTGGAAAAGCCTCGATTCAAGCTCTGCTGACCTTAAGAGACGGTTCGGCCATTCGCATAACTACAGCCGAATACTTTACGCCGAGTCATGCCGCTATTGACGGTGCGGGCCTGGAGCCGGATTTTGTAATTGAAGACGAGGATGCTCAACTGACCGAAGCCGTCAGCTTTCTGGAAAACCTCGCATTTCCATAAAAAATTTCGGGGTTCATGCACGATGCCCGCCCTTATATTAATAGCTTCTCCCGCTGGCCGGGGGAAAACGCATTATTGCCTTTCCCAATTCAAAAACGATATTTTGTCAGCGGCCGACCTCACCGAATTTAAAAGTTTCTTGATCGTTCCTACGAAAGAACATGCAGATCGCATGACCGATTTGGTCTTCCGCGACAAAACCGTCCGGGCATACGGGCGCGAGCATATTTCTACATTCGATGATTTTATTCACCGTTTCATAAAGGATTTTGACCGGGTCTTTGTCACGGATGTGCTTCGTGGTATTTTCATCCGGGAAATTCTTGAAGCGGGGCAGTGGGAATATTTTTCTTCCGTGCGCTTTTCACCGGGATTTGCGGACCTGCTTGCGGATTTCGTTTGCGAGGTAAAAGAATCCGGCTTCTCGATTTCTGAATTTTGCAATTCGCTTAAGAAACTTTGCTTGCAGGCAGGACAAAAGGGAAGTAATGCGGATGCAGCGCAGGCAAAAAAGTATATGGAATTGGCGCAGATTCTTTTGAAGTACGATCGCCGATTGGAAATTGAAAACCTGTCGGATGAATATGATATCGCAAGATTATTTAAGGAGAAAGTTTCCCGTGTGAGTGAAAAAGAAATGATGATTGCCGACAACGTGTATTTGGACGGTTTCTTTGAATTGACTACGGTGCAAATGGACATTTTAAAGATATTGGCCAGTTGTGCCCGTTCCATTACAGCAACCGTAACGACGGATGATAATGAGAGTAAGGAGCGTTTTCCCATTGCCAATCTGTTTCGAAAAAAATTGAGGCAGATCGGGTTTAAAGAGATTGGGCTGCCGGAAGACCGAAACCATCGTACGGAAAGTCAATCGCTTCGCTTTTTAGAGACATATTTGTTTTCAGATGGCACTCGGACGGAACAGCCGCCGGTGAACGATTTGGAAATTATCGAAGCATGGGATGAACGTTCCGAAATAGAATCGGCAGCCAGGGAGATTCGGAGCGTGTACGTGAGTGGGGCATATCATTTCAGCGATTTCTGCCTCATCTTCCGGAACATCGGCTCTTATGCAGCACTGGTCGAATCCGTATTCGAGGAGTTCGATCTGCCGGTTCAGATCCATGAGCGGAAAATGCTTCGCCTTGATCCGTTGGTGTCATCACTCATGAGTCTTTTAGAAATGTATGAATGCGGCTGGAAGATAAATTCTGTCCTGCGGTTTCTTCACTCCGTACTGGCTTCGGACGTTCCGGCCTTAAGCGCGCTCATCGAACGGCATGCGTTTGAATCAGGTCTGGATGATGGGCGGGAAGGGTGGCTAAAAAAGTGGGATGGGTTTCCCGGAGAAAGAGAAAACGAACGGTTCATTTGGCTTACACGGTGGGCTGGCATAGAAGATGAGTTGAGGGGTACTGTGACGGCAGATGGTCATGCCCAAATCATGAAAAATGTGTTAAGCAGCTTCTTATTTCCCGAGTCCCTGACCCGTGCGCAGTTGTCTGTTGCCAAGTCTCGAGAAGGGTGTGCACTCAGACGGCTATTTGAGGTGCTCGATGAAATCGTACTTGGATTTAAAAAGAGGGGCAACCGGGATGTTTTATTTGAAGAATTCTTTGCGCTGCTCAAGCGGACGGTAGACATATCTCTCTATACGGACGAAGCCTGGGGTAAAAACCGCGTTCAGGTTTATGACGTATCTACCGCACGCCAGAAAGAATACAAAGTAGTTTTTCTATGCGGGCTCCTCGAAAAGGCTTTTCCCAAACGTGTTTTGGAAAATCCCGTGCTGAAAGACGTTGAACGGAGACAGCTTAATACTCTGGGCAGAGGGATATTGGAGGAACGGTTGCCGAGGCAGTCGATCGAACGATATCTGTTCTACCTGGCCGTCACGCGCGCAAGTATGAAGTTGTATCTTACCTACCCAAGATTTAATTCCGAAGGTACCGAAAACATTCCTTCCTTTTATTTGGAGGACGCTCAAAGGGTTTTCTCCGGCCGTGTGCTTCTTCGACGCCAGGGTGCATCCGGTGTGCTTCCACTCGTCAAAGAGGCTCGGACGGCCCATGAGTTGGATCGATCTGTAATTCGAAATCTCTTCGAACAAAGATCCGACCGCCATCCGTCAGAACATCAGCTCATTATGGCGCTTCTTTCACGCTTCTCCGTCCGGGATTATTTTTCGGATACCGTTAGAACCATTTACGCCAATGCCGAACGCTTTGCCTGGCGCAAAAGAAAATCGGACTGTTTGGTTGATGAGGACGCGATCAAACTACTGGCGTTCAGGGATAGACCGTTTAGCGCAACCCGGCTCGAAACCTATGCAGCCTGTCCGTTTCGCTATTATCTTGCGCACGAAGTGGGGCTGTATGAGCCGGATGAGGAATTAAGCGTGCGGTCGGTGGGAAACATTTTGCACAGGATGCTTGAGATTTTTTTTACCGAGCGCGGTTTCGAAAAACCCCCTGAGGCTGCGAGAGAGATATTGTATGAAGCATTTGGCAAAGCACTTGAAGCCGAACCTCTGCACAGCAATAGACCCTATCGCCTTGAATTAAAGACCATGGAACTCAAGCAAATAGCCGATGATTTCCTGAAATTCCTTCCTTTAGAGATGGAAAATGCGCCCGTAAATCCGTATCTCTTCGAACACAATTTTGGCAAAGAGGATGCGCCGCTTGAAGTGGTTATTGATGGACAGCGCGAGGACCGGATCTTCATTTGGGGAAAGATTGACCGCATAGATGCCGATCCGGATCGCCGCTTTGGTGTGGTCATCGATTACAAATTGGGGAAGAAGTTAAGAATCGGGGATTTGGAGGATGGACTGCTTTTACAGCTTCCTCTCTATATGCTCGCCGTCGAGCAGAACCTGAAGCTTAAGGTGGTCGGCGCTTACCTCTTCAAATTAAATCAATTGAAGACCGGGAAATCATTGAAGCAGGGGATTTTCTCCGAACAGGGTTTGGCGGCGTTAGGGTTAAACGATATAAAAGCACGGGAATCTAAGATGCTCGGGGTAACGGCGAAAACCGTGTTTTCAGAGGAGAATTTTCAAGATCTCATGAAACATAGCATCCATTGGGCCGTTCATTACGCCGAATCGATCAGGGCGGGGAAATTTCCCGTGTATCCCAAGGACTGTTTAACATTTTGCAAGTTTAAGCCGGTATGCCGCATTGAGAAATGGATGATCGACAGAGTCCAATATGAGTTAACCGAAGAAAGAAGCCGTGTCCAAGACCAATGACATTTACGGAAGAACAAAAGAGAGCCGTTAAAACACAGGCAAAAAGAGTGTGCGTATCGGCGGCGGCGGGTTCGGGCAAAACATCCGTTCTGGTTGCGCATCTGATGGAAGCCATCGTAAGCCGCACGGCCGGTATTCATGAAATCCTGGCGATTACGTTTACAAATAAAGCGGCGGATGAAATAAAAAGGCGGGTCGCGCGGCAGCTAAGGGACTTGCAATTGACCGCAGAACTACGCGAGTTGGAGAATGCGTATGTCTCAACGATAGACAGCTTCTGCGCGCGAGTTCTTAAAGAACATCCGATAGAAGCAGGCGTAGACGCCAATTTCTCCGTCATTACGGAAAACGACGCGGCCATTGCAATCGATCAGATTTTGGGTGGGGTTCTTCAGGACCTTTATGCGGAAAAAGAGAGGATCAAAGAATTTATGGCTCGCTACGGCGCGGAAGGTATCGAACAAGCTGTAAGAATGATCTATCAAGACGTGCGCGCCCAAGGAGGGGAGCTGAGAGAGGCATTTTCTCCGGCCGGCGTGAACAGGGATCCAATGGTGCGGAAATGTATCTCACCGGTCGAAGCTGTTTTGTCGTATGAAAAGTTTGATGAGGAACATAAATATCTTGAAATTTTCAATGCCCTACGTGATGTTCGGAACGCCCTCACTGTGTTGGTAGGCAGTGCAGAGCCGACGTGGGATATTGTGAATGCCTTTAAAAAATTATGTGGAAATTCCAAAATCCGAAAACCTCGCTCTAAAAAAGATATTGAACTGCGTCTGGCCATAGAGCGTTTTCAGAAATGCTCGGATCTTTTGTTCATGACGCTTGTCGAAGAGAGTGGAAAAGACGATCTGGAATGTCTGGAGGACATCACGTTGGAATTTGCGAGGCGCTATGAGGCGTGGAAGAGGGACCGCGCCATGCTGGATTTTGGAGACCTTTTGCTAAAAACCTTCAGGCTTTTTTCTTCAGCATCGTATGGTGCTGCCCATTACTATAAGGACAAGTTCAAACTGGTGATGATTGATGAATATCAGGACACCAGCCCGGTTCAGGACAAGATTCTTAATGGCGTCGCGGGATCTAACCAGGTTTTTTTGGTGGGTGATGAGAAACAGTCCATTTACGGATTTCGGAATGCGGACGTAGGACTTTTTAGGAAACGACGGCGAGAATTCTCCGAAACCGATCCGATAGACGGCTGTTTGGGTATGGCAACAAACTTTCGTTCAAGCAGGGAGATCATCAATTTCATTAACGACTTTTTCGCCGAAATATGGTCGGAGGACGGCATGGAAGTTGATTTCCATCCGCTTGAATTTGGAAGAGCAGGTATTAACGAAGCTTCGAATGCTAATGCTCACGAGGCGAGCGTGGAGTGGGTTATTGCGGGCAATTCTTTTAAAGGAGGAGAAGAAGATCAGGACGAAGATGAGGATAACGAAAGTATTACGCTTGGCCTCGGACGGCTTAAGGAGGCGAAGCTTGTGGCCGCGCGGCTCAAGCGCCTTGTTGAAATTGAACAAATGACGGTTTTTGACAAGTCCAATGGCACGCTCCGCCGCGTTCGATACGGAGATGTGGCGATTCTTTTCCGGACGAGGACGGCTCTCACCACCTATGAAAGGGCTTTACGCGAGGAAGATTTGCCTTATGTTGCTCTTGGAGGAGACGGATTTTATCATCAGCCGGAGATTCGTGACGTCATTAGCTTTCTCGATGTGCTGGAAAATCCCACGTTCGATATTCCGTTGGCGGGAGTGCTCCGTTCACCATTTGCAGGTTGCTCGGATGAGGCATTTTTTTGGCTGAGCAAATATGCAGGAAAAAGAGAAAACAAACACATCCCTCTTTTTAACGCGGTGCAGGCGTACGAACGGATTCAGCAATTGAATGAGAAAGACAAGCTGAGAATCGGCGAGTTTCTCGCGCATTTTGAAAAGATGCGGGCGGCTAAAAATCATTTGAGCATTGCAGATTTGATCGGCAAGATTATACGGGAGAGCCGTTACGATCTGGTTATTCTCGGAGAAAGAAGCGGGAGGAGAAAATTTGCCAATTTGAGGAAGCTGATGGATATCGCCGGGTCTTTTGAGGAGCGCAACACGCGCGTGCTGTCCGATTTCATCCGATACTTGCGCGAACTGGAGATTCGCCAAGTGGAGGAAGGAGAAGCACTGGTGGTGTCCGAAGCGGATGATGTGATCCGGCTCATGACGATTCATAAGGCCAAAGGACTCGAGTTTCCGGTGGTTGTCGTCGCGGATATGGGAGGGAAGCTGAAGCAAGGTGGAAGGGAATTGACTGCGGTTGACCGCGAAGGACGCATCGCGATGCGGGTTAAGAATCCTCTTACCGGTACATTGGAAAAAACACTCTCATTTTTTCGGTTCGAGGAAGAGAGACGGCGTCGTGAGCGGGACGAATTGAAAAGGCTTTTATACGTCGCCGTTACTCGCGCCCGTGAGAAATTGATCTTTGCCGGGGCGAATGCAGCAAAGGAGCTTGATTGCGAAAAGGGGTACGGTGAATTGGTACGATGGATGGATTGGCTTAAAAAAGTGTTTGGATGGAACGGGCGATCGCTTCGATCAGATAACTCTTCGATGGATTTTAAGGGGCATAAGGTAAAAATAATTTCCGAAAAAGAAGAAGCAGGCACATCATATCACAAGCGTGCTTGTTTGGCGGATCAGGAGTCTGTCCGGGCAACATTTGTGGAAGAAAGAATATTAGACGGCGAGAAGATATTGCACGGATTGGATAGAAATGAAATGAATATCGTTTTGGAGCAGGCCGACCAATTGATCATGCAAACGCAGCTCAAAGAGCGGCCCTTCTTTGAAACGGTGGATATTTCGGTGACCTCGTTGATTACTTACGAAACCTGCCCGCGGCTTTTTTATTACAAACATGTGATCGGGCTGCCCGAATACCGGAAAGGATCGAATGGTTATAAAGATTCCTCGGCTCCTGTTCATTCTCAAAGCGGGGGCGTATCGCCGGCAGATTTAGGCAGCGTTGTTCACTGGCTTCTCGAGAGCGCTTCATTCAATGAATTCTTTATGAATCAGATGGAATTAAGACTTGAATCTTTGCGTTTGAGGACGGATGCCCGGCTTATTGATGCGGCTCGTGAGATACTAGAAGTTTTTCGCGCTTCCCCGATTTTTAGTGAGCTGGCCAAAGCCCGGCGCATCATCCGTGAATTTCCGTTTGTACTTCGGCTTGAGCACGGTATTGTGCGAGGAAACATAGACTTAATATATGAAACATTTGACGGCGGTTTGGTCGCAGCCGATTACAAAACAGGGCAAATTGACCGGAATGAAATTCCAACCGAAGCGGCGCTTTACAGAGCCCAGATACTTCTTTATGCCATAGCGATGAATGAGCTTATGCATAAAGCACCCGGGAAAGCCAAATTGTTTTTTATGAATCGGAGTTGGGCGGATGAGTACATTTATTCGGTCGACTCCGGATGTTTGGACGATTTTCAAAGACATGCGGATAATATGCTTCAGAAAATTGCTGCTTCAGCGTTCCTGCCAAAAGATGATAAACTATGCGTACATTGCCCCGCAGAAAATATATGCAGACGCCAGGCAGAGTTGCATTTGAACGTATTGAAAGATGCCGCCCATTAAGCTTTTCTTGATGAGGAACCAATATGCCGGACAAATCTGACTTTGAAAAATCGCAGAAAGAATTTCTGGAAGCGCTCAAAAAAATGATCTCTGAATCGCGCGTCGTCCAATCTCCGGAAACCGAGAAACTGCGTCAGGAGACGGAGGAGAAGAGGCGCAAACAAAGAGATAAGTGCCAAGTGCCAACACATCGCTGACACTTCTAGGACTGTTACAAAAGGTAACGGTACCTTGTGCCAACACATCGCTGACAGTCTTCATGTGATATAGTTTGCCTCTTTAAAACGGAGGTGCGTTCACATG
>JACQQS010000031.1 GCA_016206925.1 Candidatus Omnitrophota bacterium | reverse complement strand
GTCATGGACAATGATTCTTTTAAACCAGTCAAAGTAACCGGCGCATTCCACCTGAATACTTTCTTTCCCGCCCGAGACGGAAGGAGCGGCAGAGTCCACATAGCCCCGATACACCAGAGCTGCCGTAAGGCCGTCTTCATTCGGCAGATAAATCCGCACATCATCATCGGCTTGAACAGCAATCCGGGTATTATCCCCTTCAACGGCAAAAGTGCATCTGCCGCACCCGCCAATCCGATTCCATTCCCAGCGGATGTTTGACGCATACGCTTCAAGCCGGCGCTGTAGGAAGAAGGCTTTGTTTCTGATTTCAATCGCATATTTATTCGGTGTAATGGTGGCCGGCATCGTCAAAAGTACGCTGGGTAAAATTCAATTTTAACCTCGACATTGGCTGCTCCCGTGTAAACGATCGTGTTGTCCCCTGCATTCAAGGTGATGAAATCGCCTTCAAAATTCTTGATATCATCGACTCCGTCGTTTAGAACCGACACATCTTCGTCGTCTACGCGGTTATTGACTACAAGCGCTTTTGTGTTGGCGAGGGTTCCGCGATACTGAAATTCCTCGCCGGTCGTGTTGTTCTTGAGCCTGATGTTATCCACAACGGCCCCGCCGCTATTATTCGTGAGTGTGACCTTACACCGGGTCGGTGCGTTTCCGGGATTATTTACCGTGTAACCCGATCCGCTTGTAGGTGTCCTCGTGTCATTGCTGATGGCTTGGTTATACCAAAGCGGGTCTGAAGCGATCAGATCAAAAGAAAAATCCGCGAAGGTGCGTAACGTGCGGTAAGAATAGGAAAAGCCGGAATATTGGACTTTAACCTTCCGGTCATCATCGAGGGTTAAATTCTGCTCCGAGTCCTTCTCAAGCGCCGCCTTGAGGTTATCGAGGTTGGCTCTCAAATTGTCGTAGTTCGTCCCGATGATCGTTCCTTTGATTTTGACGGTTAAGTTGTTGCGCTTCCCGATCGGAATAACCGATCCGTGACTTTTCGCTAAGGAAGATTGGGAGATGGCCTTTGCCACTTTGATGTCAATGTCTGCGACCGCGATCTGGTTGGTTTCATCCAGATTGAAGGACCCGATATTGATATCAATTTCATTGGCCATACATCAAAGCCTTGCTCTCTCCACTTCCAGAAATTCAGAAACTCTCTCGGCAATCATTCGCGCAAACTCATCTGCGATTTCAGAAGATGAAATAATCGGATGATTCAGGACAACGGATATGTTTATGACGGGTTGAGAAATTCCCTCAAGCGGAGCAACTCGGGCCCCGCGCGGAAGGTCTAAGAACTCGGGACCGGATTCCCCTACCAAAACCCTGCCGGGAGAAAGAAGGGATCCGCCTTCCTCTAACCCGGGTATCAAAGCCAGAGCTTTCGCCAAAGCCGTGACGCTCGTCAAGGCTGCCATTGCCCCTGCGGCGTTGGTTCCAAAGGTTGCAAGAGAAACGAGCGCTGCCGCTGGGGCCCAAGCGGCGGCCGTCGCGGTAGCGATCGGAATGGTGGTGGCCAAGTGAGCAGCTTGTAGTGCTTTCGCCAGTGCCGCGTTAACCGCAAGCTGTACCGCGTATTCGACAAGGGTAGCGATCATCTGCTTACCCAAGGCCTTGAATGCATCCCCGAAATTCTCAGAACCTGTAATAGCATCGGTGAACATCTTGGCAAGGCCCGATGCGAATTGATCCCGAAGCTTCCCCACCGTAGGCCAGAAGGTTTCGTGAGCTTTCTTGAGGGTATCCAAATAAAGCTGATTGAATTCCGTCTCTCGTTGCTGTTGAACTAATACGGCGGCCGATTTCTCATCATGCCAAGCGAGAAGCATCTGCCTCTGTGTTTCAATCTTCCGCTCCTCGTTCAAAAGGTGGCTTTGAAAATCTGTCTCGTTAAATTCCTGACGAATCGCGGCCAGCTCTTCCTCTAGAGTCAACTGATGCTGTTTAACCGCTTCACCTGTTTGTGCCGCCTGCTCAAGCACCGCGGCCTCTGCTTCAGCTCCGCCGAACATCTTCTCTAAAATGCTCTCGCCCGCCTCTGCGCCGATATTAAAGAATCCGCCCGTGCGAAGTTTTAAAAGAGAATCGAAAACGGTGGAAACGAGCGGAGAGATCTTCTCCAGAATCTCCATCATCGTCTGAAGAAAGCTGTTCAGCTCTTGAATTGCTTTAATAGCTTCCGGCGATTTGACGACGATATTTCCGATTTGTTCCAGAAACTCACCCCATGTATTGGAAAGTTGAGCCACGGCGCCGCCGAAAGTGTTTACATCGGCCTGTGCCGCACCGCCGAATTTCTGATTCATTAAATCAAGAGCGATGACGAATCGCTCAGACTTTGGAATTGATGCGTCAATTTTCCCGATCCATCTTTCAAGCGTCTTCGTGTCCCCATCCGCAGCTTTTGCCATCATCTCGGCAGCAGTTACAAGGTCAGTCCCTGTAGCAGTCGCAAAATCAAGCGTCGCCTTCGTAACTCTCTCCATGCTCTCGGGCCCGACATTACCGATGGCAACCAGCCTCTGCTGGATGGTATTAATAGCTTCATCAGAAAAACGGGTGCTGGCCTGAAGCCGATTCGCCATGTCCTGATAGCGGAGGGATAGTTCATCTGTGAACGTCCCTTGATTCTTTAAAGCGACATTCAGCCGGTTAATCGCATCTTCCTGTTGAATGGCCGCATCAATAGCCGCGCCCATGAACCGGCGTAAACCTTCTGCCGCGACAATGACGCCACCGATGGCCGCCGCGGTTTGTTTCCAGCCCGCTATGAATCCCCCGGCCGCTTTCTTACTTTCCCCTTCAATGGAATCAAGAGCTCCCTTAAGTCGGGACAAAGCTTCTTTGTCGCTTAAGAGCAGTTTGATTTCGAGTTCCCGTTCACCGGCCATGGGTTCTTACCTTTGATTTTTTCTCAATCAGTTTTCTTTCGCTTTCCATTTTTTCGTGTACAAGCCTCTCGATAAATTCGATTGTCTCAATGACTATGTTGGGCTGATCCAGCCATGTCCCCGGGTACGGCAGAAAACCCCTCTCACACCAAGAATAAAGCTCGAAAGCTTGCCCGGCGAGAAATCCCCCTTCGCGCAAATAAAAATTCGGGCATCGGTCGAACCTGATGCCCTGAAATTCCCATTGTCCTTCCGGCGGAAGTGGTTCATCGCATCCCACAAGCTTTCTATAATTCGCATCGGCTGTCTTACAGTCATGGCCTTTGATAAAATCAGCCCGAAGGACAGCCGCGATTAGTTTTTTTTAGCG
>JACQQS010000027.1 GCA_016206925.1 Candidatus Omnitrophota bacterium | reverse complement strand
GGATCAAAAACGCATCCTTGTCAAAGAGCTTAAATACCAACTTCGGGAAGAGGTCAAAGACCATATCCCGGTTAAAAACTTTTGTGGACTGTCAGCGATGTCCTGACACAAAAGTGTCAGCGATCTCCTGGCACGCCGCACATAATTCTTATCGTGGGTGTTTCTTTGGTCATTGCCGTTGTTTTGGGTGCAAACATCGTTCGATTATGGCGCAGAGGCGAATGATCGCCTTGATGCGAAAAACAGTTTATTTCGTTCTGTTCGTATGGTGCGGGGTGACTAATTCCCACACCGGTGGGGAATTGCCCAAAGACGGGGCCCCGGCCCGACGCAAGGGCCGCCCCTTTCGGGGCGCTTTTCCGCCGAAGGCGGACCCACCCACCAAATGCCTTTTTCCGCCAAAGATCGAGGCGGATCCGCCTACCAATCTTTTGGCGGAGGCGGGTGCGGGGGTGCGAGCGGACTTTTACGTGTGATTTGATTGTAAGATTTTGATGTTAAGTGACTTACACCGTGTGACACCCATCACAGTATTCGGCCCAGCTCTTCGAGTACACTCCTAGTAGAAATTCGAATTGGCTCTCCGATTCCGGGTTACCTAAAGCAAATTGCTACGGTAATCGGAACGATGGGTAGGCCGGAAACGGCCGAACCTCCCGATCCCGCTTTTAAGAAGCGGGTGAATTGGAAAGGAGAAACGGTGGAACCGCAAAATTCTCTCATCGATTCTTACGGAAGACGCATTACTTACCTGAGAATCTCGCTCACCGACCGCTGTAATTTTCGCTGTTTTTATTGCACCCCCGCAAACGGTTTTTCTCTTCTTCCCAAATCAGAAATTTTGACGCGCGCAGAGATTGTACGTTTCGTTCGTGTAATCTCACGTTTAGGAGTGTGCCGCATACGATTGACGGGCGGGGAGCCTTTGCTTCGCGAAGACATTCTAGACATCGTTCGAGATATAAAAGTGCTCGGAACCGTTTCGGACTTATCGATTACGACAAATGGTAGTTTACTAGCTCCGATGGCTAAACCGCTCAAAGCCGCGGGACTCGATCGTTTAAACGTAAGTCTGGATAGTGTGGATGCAAACCGATTTCTTGAAATTACAGGATCAAATGCATATCGTCATGTCCGTGAGGGAATTCGGCTGGCGCTTGAGGAGGGATTTTCAGTTAAACTCAACATGGTCGTTTTGCGAAGCGTTTCGGAAGAAGAAATTGCTGAATTGGTGCGGCTCGCCGAGCGCTTTCAGCTTGAAGTGCGGTTTCTCGAGTTTATGCCGCTGTGCGGGAGCAATTGGCGGATTGATCAATTTGTGCCGATCCGGGAGATTCGTGAGCTGGTAGAGAGAAATTTTCAGGTGTTTTTGCTTCCGCCCTCTGACGACACGGTGGCTCAGGTGTATAAGATTGCGCACGGTCGTGGTTCCGTCGGATTCATTGCCTCGGTGACCGAATCTTTTTGCGGACGTTGTTCGCGGATTCGGTTATCGTCGGACGGGAAAATTTTTCCATGCCTGTTTTCCAATATTCATATTTCTATTAAGGAACTCTTGCGAAATGGGGCCGGTGACGGCGAAGTGGCCGAAAAAATTCGTGACGCGGTTTGGATGAAACCGGAGGGGAATGCTTTCCGGCACGGATTTTTTGACCATGGCCAGGCAGAAATGTATCAAACCGAAGCGTCGCCCCTTATTCGGGGTATCGGAGGCTAGAATGAAATCGGTAACGGAGAAATTCGACACACTGCGCGGCGCCCGCGTGCGCTCGGTAATTCAGACGAAGGCGGAATCGATCGAGAGAATTAAAAATAACGACCTTCCGAAGAAAGATGTTCTCTCCATTGCCCGCGCTGCGGGAATCCTGGCCGCGAAAAAAACTTCCGAATTGATTCCTTACTGTCACCCCATTCCGATCGATTTTGTGGGAATCGAGTTTACGCTGGAATCGGATCGGATTGTGATCGAGGCTACGGTTGAGGCGGTATGGAAAACCGGCGTGGAAATGGAGGCCCTTACGGCCGCTCTGGTGGCGGCGCTTGCCATATTCGACATGCTTAAGCCGGTGGATGCGGAAGTTGAAATTCTTTCCACGAAAGTGATCGAAAAGTACGGAGGAAAATCAGATTTTAAGGAGTTCGTTGCGAAAGATTTCCGTGCGGCAGTGATTGTTACATCCGATTCGACTTTTTCAGGCAAGCGAAAAGACAAATCAGGGCGGATGATTATGGAGCGTCTTGAGAGTTACGGGATTAAGCCCGAATATGTTGTTCTGCCCGATGAGGAGTCGCAAATTGAAAAAAAGATCGACGCCCTCTCGCGCGAAGGTGTTCATCTTATTGTAACAACGGGCGGAACCGGATTGGGTCCGCGTGATGTTACCGTGGAAGCTACGCGTAAAGTTATGGAGCGCGAGATACCGGGAATTATGGAAGCAGCGAGGGCTTACGGACAAAGGCGCACCCCTTACGCCATGCTTTCTCGCGGACTTGCTGCGCAGAAAGGCCGGACGATTATTTTGAATTTGCCGGGATCATCTAACGGAACGCGTGAAGCGCTCGCCGCGCTTTTTCCGGCTGTGTTTCATGTGTACGGCATGATGAACGGCGGAGGGCACTGATGCTTTATTCCATCGGATTGCCCAGCTTATTTTTCTTAGTCGCATTTTTTTACGCCATCGTTGGACTCGGCGGCGGTTCGTCCTATCTGGCTCTGCTCGCACTGGCGGGACTGCCTTTTGAACAGATTCCCGTTATTGCCTTGATCTGCAATCTCGTGGTCACCACAGGCGGTTTTTGGCATTTTTACCGAGCCGGCTTCGTGCGTTGGCGGATCATCGTTCCCTTTGTAGCGCTTTCCATTCCTTTAGCCTATTGGGGAGGGCGGCTGACTATTACAAGAGATTTTTTTTCAATTCTACTTGGGGGGTCGTTGCTTTTTGCGGCGATTCGTCTTTTCATTTCGGATAGCGCATTTAAATCTCCAAAGGAAGTGCCGTACTCCAAAGCTTGGCGGATCGGCCTGCCAGTCGGCGGGCTTCTCGGATTTCTTTCGGGCTTGGTAGGAATTGGCGGGGGTATTTTTCTCGGTCCGATTCTAATTCTTTCCAAATGGGTGAATGCCAAAGAAGCGGCAGCGGCTTCCAGTTTCTTCATCATGGTTAATTCGCTGTCCGGGCTTCTGGGTCATCTGGGGAAGGCCTCTGTTGATTTCGCAGTCGTTTTACCGTTGGCTCTGCCTGTTTTTCTTGGAGGCCAGATGGGCTCCCGATTTGGTGCCTATCGAATTCCAAATACGGGGCTCAAGAGAATTCTGGCGGCTTTCATCCTGTATGTATCGGTGAGGTTGATTGGAGCTGGGTTATGATCTCCGTGAGGGCGGCTAGGAAACGTTTGATGAATATCGCTCGGTTGCTCCCCGCCAGAAAAATCGAATTAGGCGACGCCTTGGGATTTGTTTTAGCCGAGGACATACGGTCCAGAGTCGATCTGCCGACCGCAGACAATAGTGCCATGGATGGATTTGCCATTCGAGCCAAGGATTTGATTTCTGTAAATGGTAGAAGGAGCAGCCTTACTTTTGAGATCGTTGGGATCATTAAGGCAGGAGATTTGAGAAGGCCATTACTTGGGCGACATCAAGCTATGAAAATTATGACGGGCGCTCAGATTCCAAAAAACGCCGACCTTGTGGTGCCGAAGGAGTATACAACAGTGGAAGGTAAAAAATTGTGGGTGCGGGGTATGTTTCGAAAAGGAGAGAACATCCGGTGCTGCGGCGAGGAGATTAAGAGGGGAAGCTTGGTTCTAGAGCGGAGAACCGTTATTCATCCCGGCGTTGTCGGTGTTCTCGCCGCTGTCGGCAGAAAGCTTGTTCGAGTTTATAAAAAGCCGAAAGTAACTTTGATGGTATCGGGCAGCGAACTGGTATCGCCGGGCAAGAAATTACGGGAGGGGCAGGTGTACGACAGCAATTTATGGAGCATTTCAGCGGCGCTTAAGGATGCAGGGATTGAATCTATTTGCGTTACACGTGCGAAAGATTGTAAGCATATCCTCAGGAAACGAATTTTGCGGGGGCTTAAGAATTCAGACGTGGTTCTGCTCACCGGTGGAGTTTCGGTCGGTGATTACGATTTTGTAAAAACGATTTTACGCGAATTGAAGGTTCGAAAAGTTTTCTGGAAAATCGCTCAAAAACCGGGCAAACCGATGTTTGTCGGCCTAAAAGGAAAGAAACTGGTATTCGGCTTACCGGGCAGTCCGGCCGGTGCATTTGTCTGCTTTTATGAGTATGTCTATCCGGTCTTGAGAAAAATAATGGGATATTCCCACCCGTTTTTGAAAAGATGTAAAGGTAATTTAATTACTGACGTTTGCCCGGATCATCAAAAGACACTTTTTTTAAGAGGTTCCGCATACCGCAAAAACGGGCACGTGTGTGCGAGTATTTCCAGGAAGCAGGGTTCCCATATGCTGACATCATTTGTTAAATCCAACAGCCTTGTTGTTCTTACGAAAGGGAGGAACAAGTTAAAAAAGGGTCATCCGGTGGAGGTGGATATTCTGCCGTATGCGGGAGACGGCTATTCATGAGAATCCAAATTTTACTCTTCGCACAATTGCGTGAAGCGGTAGGTTATGAGCAAAAAACGATCGAAGCGTCTAATGGCGAAACGGTAGGCAGCGTAGCTCGGCGTTTTTTCGATTCAAACCTCGCCGGATTTTTAAATCTACCCGTGCGCTTTGCTTTAAATGAGGATTTCGTGGCCGAAGAAACGCTTCTCAAAGACGGCGATCGGCTCGCCATAATCCCTCCGGTTGCAGGGGGCTAAGATGAACTACATTACCGACCAACCCGTCTCACGCGCCGGCCTTGAAATGGGAAAGGCTAATGAATCGAGCGGAGCCAAAGTTACGTTTGTTGGCTACGTACGAAATCATAACGACGGAAAAATAGTAGATAAGCTTTATTACGAGTGTTATCCAAGCATGGCCGAGAAGCAGATTCAAAATATTATTAATCGCGCAAAAGCAATCTGGAATATTAAAAATGTCCGGGTTCTTCATAGAGTGGGCTGGCTTCGTATCGGAGATATTGCGGTATTTGTTTCTGTGGAGGCCGAACATCGGGATGGGGCGTTTTTGGCATGCCGTTGGGTAATCGACACGATTAAGCAAGATGTGCCCATTTGGAAAAAAGAATTTTACTCCGATCATCCTGAGGGCTGGGTAAGCGCATCTTCGGTTAAAGAGGTTCCTGCATGCGGATGAAAGGAATTGTACTTTCGGGGGGAAAGAGCAGCCGATTTGGCGAGGACAAAGCACTTGCCGTATGGAATGGTGTGACTCTCCTTGAGCGCGCGGTCTTTAAGATTCGCCGGCTGGATCTCGAACCCGTCGTAGTGACAAATTGTCGGCGCGATTACCCTTTTCTTGACTGCCGAATTGAGCGGGATGTGGTTGAAGAACAAGGTCCGCTCGGAGGATTGCTTACGGCATGCGGACTTTTTCCGGATCATTCGCTTCTCGTTCTCACATGCGATATGCCGGTTATCTCGGATAGTACGTTAAAAAGGCTTATCGATACGCACAATAGAGAGCTCCATGCCACCGTTTTCGCAACGCCCGGGGAGGGCGTATTGCCGTTTCCCGGAGTTTACGAATCAGGGCTCGGGGATTTGATCCGGTTTCGTTTGCGTCAGGAGCAGCATTCTATGGTTGATTTAATCCGTGCGCTGCCGAAGAAAACATTGATTACGACGAATCTGGATTCCGAAGAATTCGGTAATGTTAACACGAAGGAAGAATTGCGATCGATCCATTGGCCAGCGAGATCGAACCAGCCAAACTTGGCCAGCCGCACAACATAGTTGCGTTTTGTACCTGCCGAGAGTAGAGTATCCTTCCCGAATATGATTTCAATCCATTCAAGTGACGGTTTGATTCAGCTTTCATGTTAACATTGGGCATTGAAACATCTTGTGATGAAACTGCGGCCGCGGTTTTAGAGGATGGCAAAAAGGTTCTCTCTAGCGTAGTTGCTTCAAGCATTGCGCGACAGAAACCCTTTGGGGGTGTCGTGCCCGAGATAGCAAGCAGGCATCACTTGGAAAACATTGATGTTGTCGTGGACACGGCACTGAAAGAGGCGGGCGTCCCTCTTCATGATGTCGATCTCGTCGCAGTAACGCAGGGCCCCGGATTGATTGGGGCGCTTCTTGTCGGAACGTCGTTTGCTAAAACGCTTGCTTATAGCATTGGCCGGCCGGTTATTGGCGTCAATCACTTGGAAGCTCATTTAGAGGCCAATTTCATTGAGAATGAGATTCCGAGGAACGGCTACATCGGGCTTATCGTTTCTGGAGGACATACTTCTTTGGTGCTTTCGCAAAACGGCAACTTAAAAGTAATTGGCCAAACGCGCGACGACGCCGCGGGTGAAGCTTTTGACAAAGTAGCCAAGATGCTGGGGTTGGGTTATCCGGGCGGGCCGGAGATCGATAAATTGGCAAAGTCCGGAAATCCGGACAAAATTAAGTTTCAGTGTGGAAACATGCCCGGAACGTTTGATTTCTCATTCAGCGGAATCAAAACCGCTGTGCTTTACTACACACGCAAGAATGAAGATTTCCGCGGAGAAATTCCGGATATCGCCGCTTCGTTTCAGCGCGCTATTGTGAAATCCCTTGTCGATAAAACGTTGCTTGCATGCGCACACTTTGGAATGACGGCGATTGTGGTGGGCGGCGGCGTTGCGGCCAACACAGAGCTAAGAGCGAGGTTGACCGGGGAGTCTAAGCGAAACGATTATCAGCTCTTGCTTTCGCCCCTTAAATACTCTGTTGACAACGCGGCCATGATTGCGCGCGCCGGGTTTCTTCATTTTAGGCGCGGACGCAGAGATGACTGGAATTTAACCGGAAAGGCCAATTTGGCGATAGGAGGTTAGCGTGTTTATGTTTACTCCGGGCGATATCGATTTAATAACAAAGCTTTTTCTGGCCGCATTGCTGGGGGCTGCCATCGGATTCGAGAGGGAATTTAACGAGAAAGCGGCCGGGTTTAGAACCCATGCGCTGGTTTGCTTGGGTTCCGCATTGATTATGGAAGTTTCTCTGCACGTTTATCGGGGAGTAGGCGGGATCAGCGGCGATCCCGGAAGAATTGCGGCGCAGGTAGTATCGGGAATCGGTTTTCTCGGAGCCGGCACGATCATCCGAGGAGGTGCTGAAGTTCGAGGTCTCACTACGGCGGCCAGTCTCTGGACGGTAGCGGGTATTGGATTGGCGGTCGGAGCGGGAATGTATGTCGCCGCATTGGTAAGTACGGTTGTCGTACTGATTGTACTTTTTGCCCTGGGTTATGTTGGTCACAGCATTGCAGTGCGAAGAGCGAAACGCAGAGTACAACAAAACTCGTGATGTTCACAGAGAAAGTTGTCAAACGCGTCGTTCGGGAGCTTCGCGGCGGTAAAATTTCAAGCAACAGAGCTTTTCGTCGATTAAAAAACCTTCCGTACGAAACGCTTTCCGCGGCCCGCCTGGATCACCACCGGAGTATTCGCAAAGGATTCCCAGAGGCCGTGTATGCTCCGGGAAAGTCTTTTGAACAGCTCGAAAAGATTGTGTTGGCCATGGCGCATGCGCACAAGTGTTTTCTCATAACAAGGTTGGAGGAATTTCAGTTCCTGCGGCTAAAGGAATCCGTAGCCGGGCTTAAGTTTGTTCCGGAGGGTCGGCTGGCCTATTATCGAAAATCAGCGCCGTTCAGGAAACGAAGAGGGACCGTTGCCGTTATTACCGCCGGCACAGCGGATATTCCCGTGGCTGAAGAAGCATCTGCAACGCTTGAGCTGATGGATATTCAAGTTAAAAAGTTTTTCGATTGCGGTGTGGCGGGACTACACCGTTTGTTTGACCAACTGCGCGAGCTTCAATCAGCGAAAGCGATTATCTGCATAGCGGGCATGGAAGGGGCGCTTCCCAGTGTTTTGGCGGGTTTGGTCGATAGACCCATTGTTGCTGTTCCGGCAAGTACGGGTTATGGAGCCAGTTTCGAAGGCATCGCTCCTCTCCTTACTATGCTCAACAGCTGCGCACCGGGCGTAGCTGTTGTAAACATTGATAACGGCTACGGGGCGGCCTGTTTCGTACGGCAAATGCTGGGTAAATCGCAATGAAAGTTGCGGTTTTTGATGCCCAAAGCGGTATCAGTGGTGATATGACACTCGGCGCCTTTTTGGATGCTGGATTGCCGCTTTCTCATTTATGCAATGAATTAGATAAGCTCGCGGTTAAAGGTTTCAAACTGCGAGTGCGCGAAGTACTGAGAAAATCATTCCGCGCAAAGAAGCTTGACGTTCTGATCTCCAAAGCACATCGCTCCGAGCATGTGCATTGGAGCGACATCAAAAAACTTATTACCAAGTCCGGTCTCAACGTCAAGGCGAAGAAAAATACGCTCAACATTTTTACCCGACTGGCGAAAGCCGAAGCAACGGTTCACGCCGTAAGCGTTTCGCGCATCCATTTTCATGAGGTGGGTGCTATCGATTCTATTGTAGACATTGTCGGCTGCGGAATTGCGTTGGCTTACTTTGGCATCGAAAAAATTTTTGTTTCGCATTTGTGCGTTGGTAAAGGTTCCGTAAGGACATTGCACGGCGTGCTTCCCATTCCGGCGCCTGCCACAGCTTTGCTGCTCAAGAAATTCCGTTTTGAGCGTGTCGCCGTAAGACACGAACTAGTCACACCCACAGGAGCGGCGATATTAAATGCTTTTGGCTGTACCCCGGAAGAAATTCCCCCCGTTGATGTCGACCGTATAGGTATCGGTGCCGGTGATGCCGATTTTAAAGAGCGGCCAAACATATTGCGTGTTACGATTGGAACAGCGGTTTCCGGAATGGGTAAGAGGGAAAGGATACTTGCGCTTCAAACCAATATGGATGACATGCTTCCTCTCGCTTACGAACCTTTGAGTCGGAAGCTTTTTCGTAGCGGCGCGCTGGATGTGTTTGTCGAGCCCGTTTACATGAAGAAGCAAAGACCGGCGTATCTTTTGACCGTTCTATGCAAGATGGATGAAAAGCAAGAGCTGGAAAGAATTATTCTGGAAAACACGCCTACGCTTGGAGTGCGGACGACAGAACTCAGCCGCGTGGTTTTAGAACGCAGGGTTGTAAAAGTGAGAACACGGCTCGGCCCTATGCGGGTTAAGCTGGGATTTCTTCCGTCGGGTAAGGTTCTCACGGCGTCGCCTGAATATGCAGATGTTCTGCGCATTGCAGAGCGCGAGTCGATGCCTTTCAAGCGGGTTTACGAAATGGCCAAGAAATCGGCCGGAGTGCTAACATAAATGTTGACACTGCTTGGGTCGAAAGTTACAATACGCCCTCTTTAATTTTTATATAACATCAAGTAGATTAATAAGTTATGAGAAACGTTCTAAAGTTAGCTTTGCCTAAAGGAAGTTTAGAAGATGCAACGCGCCAGCTATTCGCCAAGGCCGGTTTCCGGATCGGTGTTTCTGCGCGATCCTACTATCCACCCATTGATGATCCCGAAATAGAGTGCATTTTGTTTCGGCCCCAGGAGATGCCCCGATACATCGAGGAAGGGGTTGTGGATTGCGGACTGACAGGTTATGACTGGATTGTGGAAAATGGGGCAACTCTGGTGCAAATTTGTGAGCTGGTTTATTCTAAGCAGACACAAAAGCCCGTTCGATGGGTGCTCGCCGTTTCTCAAGACTCCGATATTTCATCTGTAAAAGATTTAAAAGGCTGTAAGATTGCTACCGAGCTTGTAGGTGTAACCAAGGAATACTTGCGTAGGCACGGCGTCAAGGCGAGTGTTGAGTTTTCCTGGGGCGCAACGGAGGTCAAACCGCCGAAGCTGGCCGATGCTATTGTAGAAGCGACAGAGACCGGAAGCAGCCTGCGCGCAAATAACCTGAAGATTGTCGATACGATTCTTGAGTCCACTCCGCGATTTGTGGCGAACCGCGATAGTTACAAGTGCGCTTGGAAAAAATCGAAGATTGACAACATCGCGTTATTACTGAAAGGCGCAATGTCTGCCGAATCAAAAGTCGGCGTCAAGATGAACGTTGATAAACGTAATCTGGAAAGGGTGTTAAAAATCCTTCCGGCGCTAAAAAAACCGACCGTTTCCGGATTAAGTGAAAAAGGATGGTATGATGTTGAGACCATCATTGATGAATCTGTTGTTCGTAATTTGATTCCTGCGCTGAAAAAAGCCGGTGCTCAGGGAATCATTGAATATCCGCTGAATAAAGTGATCCCTTAATCATATTAGGAGGCAGTGCTTATGCCGTGGCCGCATAAAAACAAGAAGCGGAAGATGAATAAGCACAAACGGAAGAAGAAACTCCGCAAGCATCGCCACATGAAGAAGCCGTGGTCTTGACAGCTTATCGATACAAGTTTCTTCGGTCCGGTAGCACTTCAAAGAATTAATTCGAGCGCAAGGGTGAGATCCTCTTTTCGTCTCCGTGCCCCCGCCAAGGTAAACTTGTACCTGGCGGTTTTGGGTAAGCGTCCGGACGGGTACCACAACATCTATACGTTGTTCCAACGTATCAGCCTTTTTGACGAAATGAACATTTCAACCAGCCGGAGAAAACATTTTTCTCTCCGAGTTTCCGGATTATCTGTTCCTGCCGATAAAAGCAATTTAGTTTATCGTGCATATCAACTGCTTCTGAAATCAAATCTCAAAACTCCGTCTGTTAAAATCGTACTGAAAAAACGTATTCCTGTCGCCGCAGGGCTCGGCGGCGGTTCAAGCGATGCGGGAACTTTTCTTTTAGGTATGAACCGGCAATTCAAGCTCGGATTTTCACATGGCAAAATTTATAAAATGGCCCGGAATTTAGGCGCCGACGTCTCTTTTTTTGCTTCGGGATTGTCCTCGGCAATTGGTGTTCAACGGGGTGATCGGTTAAAGGAAGCAGCTATCAAAACCAAGCTTTGGTTCGTCATCGTGCCTTTTTCTAATGGCTTGTCTACTATGAAGATATATTCCAAATTTAATAGAGCTGGTAAGAGGTGTTCAAGCTTGACAAACGTAAAACACGATGTTAATATTCTTTCTAACTATTTAAGGCAAAAAGATTTATCGCAAGTTGGTCCCCTCCTGAGAAATGATCTCGCGCCCATTTGCCTTGAGATGAAGCCCGCTGTAAAGCGGGTTTTAAATTTCATGAGACAGAAAGGGGCGGGAGCTGTCTCTGTTTCCGGGAGCGGGCCCACATGTTTTGCAATCTTTCTAAGTCGTTTGCGGGCGGAATATCTCGCAAGAGTTGTGCGGCGGAAACTTGGCTTCAGAGCGATTGTTGCACACTCGTTCTAGTAGTTTTCCAGGCCAATGAGGGATAGCCGATCTGGGAAATCATTTATAAGCTATTTAGTTTTCTATAGCTTGCATAGATCATTTCTCAACTACAAGGAAGGTTTGCGTGAACATTACCGAAGTTCGCGTATATCGACGGAATGATCCGGACAAGAAACTGCGCGCATTTGCCACCATCACGTTTGATAATTGCTTTGTGGTTCGTGATGTTAAGGTTATAGAGGGAAGCAAGGGCTTTTTTGTGGCGATGCCTTCACGACGATTGCGTGAACCTTGTGTTAAATGCGGGCACCGTGGCGATGCGGGCTCGCATTTTTGTAGTCAGTGTGGTTCACCGATGATGGTGCCCTATGATGAGGGAACAGAGCACGAAGAAGGAAGCAGGCGGGGCGATCATAAAGATATTGCACACCCCATTACGCCTGAGTTTCGAGAATACATTCAGAAGAAAGTTCTCGAGGCGTATAAAAGTGACAACGATTCGCACAGAGAAACGGTATCCTGAAGGTTTCATGAGACTTGGAACTTCTTACATGCCTGTATGTATCGGTAATAGCGCCGTTCCAAAAAAATTTGCTGAATTGCCAGTTGGATTTTTAGTTTCACACATTGCCCGGTGGTGAAATGGTATCACACCGGCCTTTGGAGCCGTTTTTCGAGGTTCGAATCCTCGCCGGGCAGCATTTGTTGTTATCGCGCCCGAGGGAGAGAGTTTTTACTTCAATTTGAGGTGCATAGATGAGTGAGCGATGTTCCTTCTGCGGTAGAGACAAGCGCAAGGATGTTCGTAAGATTTTCGCGGGTCCCGGTGTTTATATTTGCGATGTATGTGTTCGTATTTGCGGCGATATCCTGGCCAAAGATCAAGACCCCAATATTAGCAAGCCTCGTGAGCTTCCTCTTATTGAGTGCCCAAAACCAAAAGAGTTGAAGTCAAAACTGGATGAATTCATCATTGGACAAGAGCGTGCAAAGCGCCAGCTGTCGGTGGCCGTTCATAACCACTATAAGCGGCTTCAGCACATACAAAAACACGAACTGCAAAAGGACGCGATTGAACTTGAAAAAAGCAACGTCTTGTTGATCGGCCCCACAGGTTCCGGGAAGACACTCTTGGCCCGGACGCTTGCCAGAATTCTGGATGTTCCGCTGGCCATTTCGGATGCCACAACCCTTACCGAAGCGGGTTATGTGGGCGAGGATGTTGAAAATGTCCTTTTGCGTTTGCTTCAAGCGGCCAATTTTGATTTGCGCAAAGCCGAAATGGGTATCGTGTACATCGATGAAATCGACAAGATTGCCAGAACGACCGACAACGTATCCATAACGCGGGATGTCTCCGGCGAAGGGGTGCAGCAGGCCCTCTTAAAAATACTTGAAGGCACGCTGGCGAATGTACCTCCGCAGGGCGGGCGGAAACACCCGCAGCAGGAGTATATTCAGATCGATACGCGGAACATTCTATTTATCTGCGGCGGTACCTTCTCTCATTTAGACAAGATCATAGAGCGGCGCATTTCCAACAAGGTGATGGGATTTAGCGCCGCAAGGTGGCCGGTGGATCGTGATAATTTGGTGGCCGAGGTCACGGCGGAAGATCTTCACAAATATGGTTTTATTCCCGAATTTGTCGGGAGGTTTTCAATCGTTGCGACATTGAGTGAACTTACGCCGGCGGAATTGATCAAAGTGCTTACCGAGCCGCGCAATGCCCTTGTAAAGCAATATCAAACGTTATTTGGAATGGATAGTGTTAAGCTGACATTTACGGAAGATGCGCTTTCTGAAATTGCTCAACAAGCGACTACGAAGCGGACAGGCGCCCGCGCTCTCCGGTCCATTCTCGAAGATCTGATGCTCAATCTGATGTACGATCTGCCCACCGCAAATGAAATTGCAGAGTGTGTGATCACGCGCGATGTCGTTCGAAAAGTATCCGAACCCATCCGCATCAGTCATGACATTACGAAGGTATCGGCTTAGCCATGAAAAGTTCCACAAAAGAAGCTTTGGGGGCATACGCATTTCTATTGCCTAATTTGGCCGGATTTTTAATGTTTACGTCCATACCCGTGGCGTTTTCTCTCATACTTGCTTTTACGAGATGGGATCTTATTTCAGGACCGCCGGTTTTTGTAGGTTTCGATAATTTTTTGAGGATGATTCATGACCCGAGGTTTTGGAAATATTGCGGAAACACGGTGTATTTAATGGCTGCCATTCCCATCAGTATGGCGGGCTCGCTGATTCTCGCGCTGGCTATGAATCAGAAATTGCGCGGCGTGGTCGTTTTTCGCACAGTATATTTTCTTCCGACCATAAGCGCGGGCGTGGCCATTTATATGCTGTGGCGGCTTGTCTATGCAACTGAGTTCGGTTATGCCAATTTACTTATTGCGAAGCTTGGAAATCTGTTGAACATTCCTTTGCGAGGGCCGAATTGGCTGAATGACGAACGGTGGGCCAAACCTGCCTTGATTATCATGTCGGTCTGGCAGCAAGTGGGGGGATACAATATGATACTTTATCTGGCGGCTCTTCAGGGAGTTCCCCGCGAACTTTACGAGGCTGCAGATATTGACGGGGCAAACGGCTGGCATAAGTTTTGGGCGGTGACGTGGCCAATAATTTCTCCGACGACTTTTTTTATCGGTGTGATGAGTATCATAGGAGGTTTTCAGGCGGGATTTGACCCCGCGTACATTATGACTTCTGGCGGGCCGAACGGTTCCACCACAACGATCATTTATGAGATTTACAATGAAGCGTTTGTGTATCAGCACATGGGCTACGCCTGCGCGATGGCTTGGATGCTTTTCATGGTAATCTTTCTTTTTACTTTGGTTAAATGGAAATTATTTCACCGATTCGTTTATTATTGATCCATGTGAACGCAGAGGCAGCAGTGGGTCTGGTATCACCGGTTGCATCCGTTAGTGATAAGCGAAAGGAACTTCGTAGCGGCAGCGAGACGCTTCGTGAGGCGAAGCGCCGCGCGATTTTGATTTCTCGGATGCAAAAACTGTTAGCGTATCTACTTCTGGCCGGAGGCGCGATTACCATGGTACTTCCGTTTATGTGGATGGTTACGACATCGCTTTCCAAACCCGGGTCTTTTTCGATGTGGTCGGTGAAGGCGCGTTGGTGGGAAGGATGGCTGCCTCTCAGCTTTGAATGGAAAAATTATGTGGAAGCCTGCAAAGTTGTTCCTCTGGCGAAATTTTATTTGAACTCGCTCTTGGTTACCGTTGCAACCACCGTTGGCCAGGTCGCAACAAGCGCAATGGCAGGCTATGCCTTTGCACGACTTCACTTTTGGGGGCGGGAGAAATTATTTTTCGCCTATTTGGCAACCATGATGATTCCGGGTGCGGTCACTATGATACCGGTGTTTATATTGCTCAGGCATTTGGGGTGGATTGACACTTATAAAGCACTGATCTTGCCGGGCATGTTTACAGCTTATGGAACTTTTATGCTCAGGCAGTTTTTCCTCACCTTGCCGCGCGATTTGGAAGATGCCGCTAAGATTGACGGCTGCTCGTTATTTGGAATATTCATCCGGATTATTCTTCCGCTTTCAAAACCGGCCTTGGCGACTTTAACAACGTTTACATTTATGGGAAGTTGGATGAACTTTATGTGGCCTCTGGTCGTGACAACTTCGGAAGAGAAATTTGTGCTGACCGTCGGTTTGGCGTACTTTCAAAGCCTATATTCCACAAACTGGACACTGCTCATGGCCGGTTCTGTCATGATGACGGCGCCGATTATTCTGCTCTTTGTTTTCAACCAACGCTTTTTCGTCGAAGGCATCAAGCTTTCCGGTATTAAGGGCTGATCGCATCGTCGGGTTAACCGCGTGGAAAAGATAGTCTGCTTAGTTTTAGCCGCAGGGCAGGGCAAGCGGATGCATTCGAAGCTTCCCAAAGTATTGCATGAGGTCAGCGGTTGGCCAATGCTTCGGTATCCTGTTCAATTGGCTAAATCGCTTGGCACTCATCGAATATTTACCGTAATTGGACATGGCGGCGAAGAGGTTAAAAAGCGGTTTCAGGGTCTTGCCGAATTCGTGTGGCAAGACCGGTGCTCCGGAACAGCCGATGCGGTTTTGCGATGTGCGCCGTTCTTGAAGAAATTCTCAGGTGATGTGCTTATTCTTTGCGGTGATACGCCGTTGATACGCAGGGAAACGCTCGAACGCTTGCTGGAACGACATCGGACGACGGCGGCGCACGCTACGATCTTGACGGCATTCTCCGAGAATCCGGCGGGTTATGGGCGGGTTGTTCGAGATTCACTGGGTGCTTTTCGAACCATTTGCGAAGATAAAGATGCAACGCCTGAACACCTGCGAATCAGGGAGATAAATACCGGCGTTTATTTTTTTAGTTGGCCGCGGCTTAAAGAGTATTTGATACAGATACGTGCAGACAACAAGCAGCACGAGTTTTACTTAACCGATGCCCCCCGGCTAATGCAGCAGGATGGACTGCGGATCGAAACCATTGCGGCTTCATCGGATGATGAGGCCCTGGGAATAAACACACGAATTGAACTGTCTCTGGCAAACAAGATCATGAACCAAAGACTGCTTGAAAATTATTCGCGAAGCGGCGTCAACATAGTGGACCCCTCCGCAACTTTTATTGAACAGGGTGTGAAGATCGGCGCGGATACGACCATTTATCCGTTTACCTATATTGAAAAAGATGTGGTCATAGGCAATTCGTGTTCCATCGGGCCATTTTGCAAGATCCGGTCCGGATCGGTTATTCGCGATCATGCGGTTGTCGGTAGTTTTGTCGAAGTTGTTCGTTCTGAAATTGGCCAGCATAGTTCGGTTAAACACTTGACTTATTTAGGCGATGCCCGGGTGGGCCGGCGTGTTAATATCGGAGCGGGGACAATTACCGCCAACTTTAACGGAAAGAAGAAAAATAAGACAGTGATCGGTGACGGTGCGTTTATCGGTTGCGATACGGTGCTGGTGGCGCCTGTAAAGATCGGCAAAAAGGCGAAAACCGGTGCCGGTGCGGTTATACCGAAGGGCAGGAATGTCAGACCCGGCGACACCGTGGTGGGTGTTCCCGCGCAGTCCCTTTCACGAAAAAGAGAGTATTTACGGCGTAAACGGTCACATAAAAGATAAATATCGGGGCTGCTTAGACCATGAAAGGCCACAATAACAACAACGAAGAGAAGAAGAATCACATTAAACCCGTGCCAAGAGACTTGGCGGTATTCACAGGAAACGCTAATCCAAGGCTTGCAGAAACTATTTGCGGACATTTGGGGATTTCTCTGGGGCGGGCGTTAGTTGGACGTTTCCCGGAAGGCGAGATCAATATTCAGATTCAAGACAATATCCGGGGCAAGGATCTCTTCATCATTCAGCCCACCTGTTCGCCGACCAACGATAATCTGATGGAATTGTTACTTCTGATCGATGCGGCCCGCCGGGCATCTGCGGATAGAATTACGGCGGTAGTTCCTTATTATGGCTACGCGCGGCAGGATAGAAAAGTGAGGCCTCGCGTTCCGATCAGCGCAAAGCTTGTTGCCAATCTAATCGTTTCTGCGGGCGCGGATCGCTTGTTGACCATGGACTTGCATTCGGGACAGATTCAAGGTTTTTTTGATATACCGGTGGACCATATATATTCCATTAGAGCTTTCGGCACACATTTGAACCGTCATGGTGTTCGAAATGCCGTCGTGGTTAGTCCCGATGTGGGTGGAATCAAGATGGCGCGGGCATATTCAAAGATGCTCGACTGTCCTCTTGCCATTATAGACAAGCGCAGAGATTCGGACACGCAAACGAAGGTTATGAATGTCATCGGATCTGTGAAAGGCAAAAACGTTGTTATGGTCGATGACCTTATTTCAACAGGCGGGTCTATGGCTGAAGCCGCTCATGCGCTCAAAGAGGAGGGCGCGAAAGAGATCATTGCGGTAGTCGTGCACCCTGTGCTTGCTGGAAACGCCGTTGAGAAAATTATGAACAGTGAAATCGAACGGCTTATCGTTTCGGATTCGATACCCATTCCGGATCGCAAGCGCTGCTCCAAAATCGAAGTTATTTCTGTGGCGCCGCTATTAGGGGATGTTATTCGCAGAATTCATCAGCACAAGTCTGTGAGTTCGCTATTTGCTAAAGAAGCAGTTGAGGCTTGATATATCTTAAATCAATTGTGTTTGGAGGATTAAGGCAATGGAAAAAGTGGAAATTAAGGCGGCAAAAAGAGAACAGACAGGCAAAGGGCTTGTCAAGAAGCTGAGGAAGCTAAATAAAATACCGGCTATTGTGTACGGCGCCGGCGTAAATCCGGTTCCGCTTACTCTTGAGGGGCTTGAGTTCAATCGGGTTCTGCGATCGCACGGCGGCGGAAACATGTTGATCAATTTAAAAGTATCCGGAGCGCGTTTGGGCGAGAAAACGGTCATCATTAAGGATATTCAATACCATCCTGTGACGGACGAGATACATCATGTGGATTTTCAAGCGGTATCTTTGACGGAGAAAATTCGAGTACAAGTGGCACTTCATGAAACGGGTGAATCGCCTGGAGTGGTTAAGGGCGGCGTTATTGATCGTGTGCATCATGAGATTGAAGTTGAGTGTTTGCCTACGGCCATTCCGGAACGCGTCGAGATCGACGTATCCGCGTTGGACTTTGGACACGCGATACACATCAAGGATTTGAAATTTCCGGAAGGGGTGAACAGCGTTCTGCCCCCGGACGAAGTAGTGTTTACCGTGAAAGCTCCCAAGGAGGAAAAAGCGCCCGAGCCCACCCCTGGAGAGGCGGTTGAACCTGAAGTCATTAAGAAAGGTAAAGAGGAAGAGGGAGAGGAAAAAGAAGCAGAAGCAAAAGATGCCAAAGCGCAACCGAAGGATGCCAAAGCTCAGCAGCAGGCTCCAAAGGAAGCAAAGGAAAAGGAAGTGAAGGGCGCGAAAGATCAAAAGTAGACATTCCCGCAAGAGAAATATCGAGACTCCCTCTCAATCTTCCTCATCCAGATGAAGGCTATTTTCGGCTTGGGCAATCCGGGCAAGAGGTATGGCGGAACCAGGCATAATATTGGATTTGTCATTCTTGATGAATTAGCACGCCGGTATGACGTGAAGTTTGATAAACACGTCTTCCTTTCGGACCTGTGTGAAGTGGACGTTGATGGCGAAAAGGTTTTACTCTTGAAGCCGCAGACGTACATGAATCAAAGCGGGCAAGCTGCAGTAGAATTGACAAGTTTTTACAAGCAGGAAATCAATGTCAAATGCGGCATTTTAATTGTACTGGATGACTTTGCGCTGCCGTTCGGAAAGCTGAGATTTAGAGAAAAGGGTACCACGGGCGGCCACCAGGGTTTGACATCAATACTTGAATCGTTAGGAAGCCCGGCCGTTCCTCGATTAAGAGTCGGAATAGGCTCTCTTGAGGGCGGTAATGATAGCCATTGGACTGATTTTGTTCTTGAGAAATTTGGCGCTGGTGAGATAAGACAGCTTCCGACTGTAATCTGCAAATCGGCAGATGCGTGCGAACATTGGGTTCGATACGGTAGTGTATCTACCATGCAGAAATTCAATGTAGAAGATGCCGGATAACATTAGTTATACTTCCATTACCAAGCCATACTGCTCATTTTCGACACTTCGGCGTTGGCGATTTTCGTCTACTGGGTTTTCGTGAGAGGCCAGATCTGAAATTAAGGAAGGGTACGTTGTTCTTTGAATAACCAGAAGCGCGGATGTTTCAGCCCCAGTCTTTTTAAGATACGG
>JACQQS010000030.1 GCA_016206925.1 Candidatus Omnitrophota bacterium | reverse complement strand
TCTGTGGTTTCTCACAACCGTCTTTGCCACGGAGGAGGATATTTTATACTTCCTTCTGTAAGGCCAAGCCTTTTCAAGTCTCACTGGTCAAACCAGTGGCTTACCTATCATTGAGTTAAGGAATCTTAGAATACTGTTGCGGTAGAGAGTAGCGCCAAGATGGTCGGACACTTGGGGAGTAATAACGACATAAGACGCGCCCTCTTCTCTTAAAAAATGGGCGATCCCGTCCGTATGAAAACCTCCTGTAATGACAGTGGCCGTCTGCGTACGCTCTTCGGACATTCTTTTCTGCATTTTCTCTTTCATGGCATGGTCGCGTCTAAGCGCTTGTTCATAAAACTGCCGGAGAGCCGGCAGGAGCGCGTCCGAGCCGGGCGTAACGGTTTTCCCTCTATCGAATCTCTTTCCCCTCTTGAGGTAGCCGAGAAATACCTTTTCTTTGAACTCATCGGTGAATTTCAGGAAATAACGCGCTTCATCCGGATCGAGCTTCATTGCAACCGCGCGTTCCAACAGCCGGAAATGATTCAATACCCTGACAAATGATTTCTCTCTTGTATTTTTGATTAGAAGATTTACCAGATCCTCCTCCAAATTCCGGATTTCCGAAATAAGGGCGGCCTGGTCCAAAGACAGAAGCAGGCTTCCGGCATCCCGATCTTTCTCGGAAAACAGGCGTGTAAGCTCAGGAAATTTGCCGAGCGGAACCGTGTGCTTTTTTGCCTTGTCCATAAGCCAACTCAGGTAATCCGGCAACGCCGCATTCGCCTCGCGGTTCTGCGCGATATGAGCCAGCACCTCCGTCAATTCAGATGAACAAACGTAGGGCATGAACGCCGTGAGCATCCGGTCGATCTTCTCCAGCCTGCCGAGCACACGGTTCTGCTCCGGCACTACAGCGAAAGCCGCTTCAAGATTTTTACTGTAGCTTTTCGGCTCTTCGATGCCCATCAGTTTTAAGTCAGGCATTTCGTTGATATTCAAAAGCTCGATACCGTCAATTTGCCCGTTGTTAAAAAGCCGGTTTGCGACGCGCTCCTTTACTTTTTGATCCGGGTACCTGGAAACAAGCGAGGTGTCCACCGTTCCAACGGCGCCTTCGAGAAGGACGAGGGGTTTCTCGGGCTGCGCGCTAACCAGGTGACGTGTGATCTCGTAAATGTTTTTTTGCGCGGAAAGATTTCCGTGGGCGTCCTCGATCAATACATAAAAATAGCCCGCGCGACTCTTCTCAAATTCAGGGCTCAGGAAAAATTCTCGAATCGAACCAAATTCTGCGGGAATTTCAAAAGGCAGGAGGTCTTTAAAATCCGCGGCCGATTCGCGCGCCGCAGAATCGTGCGTTATTGAATTCACGGGAGCCGGCAAAGTGACACTCCCTGCACCTGCGGATGGACACAGAAATGCTATGACTTGAAGGAGAGAAACATACTTGACTAGGGTTTGCTTTTTACCAGTAGATTTCATAGGCTATTGATAATGTCCTATAGCCCAGGATTCTACTTTGAGGCGCCTTCACAGTCAACTGAGTAAGCAAAAAAATAACCTGTTGCAAGAAAATAACTTACAGCAGGTTATCTAGAAATTGTCCTCTGAACGGCTTGTCGCCCCCGCAAAAGCGCCCCGAAAGGAGCGGCCCTTGCGTCGGGCCGGGGCCCAGTCTCTAGGCAATTCCCACACCGGTGTGGGAATTGGCCGGAGCATCCCACGGGGACTGCGCTGGCGCGCTGCCTTTACTTCCGACAGGACTGGACTGTCGGAAGTAAAGACTGCCCTCGATTTTTGCGGGACTGCAAAAATAGCGGGGCTGTCTTGCCCCGGATTAGCGATGACTATGCGCGTGCGCCCGTCCCTTTTCTTCCTTTTTCTCTTCCGGTTTTTCCGCCACGGCACAGTCGGTGGTAAGAATTAAACCGGCAATGCTCACGGCATTTTCAATCTCAATCCGCACCACTTTTGCCGGATCAACGATACCGGCAGAAAGGAGATCTTTATACTCAAAAGTATCCGCGTCAAATCCGTATGCGCCCGTTTTGGATTTGATATTTTCAACCACCAGCGAACCGTTGTAACCGGCATTTGCGGCAATTTGCCGGGCCGGCTCTTCAAGGGCGCGCCTCAAAACAGCTATGCCTATCCGCTCATCCGGATCGGAAATTTTCGCGGCATCAAGCGCGCTCTGCGCACGGATAAGCGCAACTCCGCCGCCCGGAACGATTCCTTCCTCTGCCGCAGCCTTCGTCGCGTGAAGCGCATCTTCCACGCGCGCCTTCTTCTCCTTCAACTCCACTTCCGTAGCAGCTCCGACATTAACTACACAGACGCCGCTCGCCAGTTTAGCCAGTCTTTCCTGAAATTTTTCTTTGTCGTAGGTTGAAGTGGTTTCTTCTATTTGTTTTCGGATCAACCGCACGCGCTCCTGAATGGCTGATTTATTCGGCTTCTCGGCAACGATGGTCGTTGATTCCTTGTCGACCGTTACCGACTGGGCGCGGCCCAGCATATTTAAATCAACTTTCTCCAGTTTCAGACCCAAATCCTCTGAAATAAATTTACCGCCTGTGAGAACCGCGATATCCTCCAGAATGGCTTTGCGGCGGTCGCCAAATCCCGGTGCTTTCACTGCGGCGATTTTGAGCGTTCCCCTGATTTTATTGACGACCATCGTAGCCAGCGCCTCGCCTTCCACATCCTCCGCAACAATCAATAACGAGCCGCCCGTCCGCGCAATCTTTTCAAGAAGCGGAACGAGGTCCTTTAAAGCGCTGATTTTCTTTTCGTAAAGCAGGATGTAAGCTTCCCTTAGAACGGCGCGCATATGCTGAACATCGGTTACAAAGTAAGGCGAAATATATCCCCGGTCAAAATTCATACCTTCCGTGAACTCAAGCGCGGTCTTCGTGGTTTTCGATTCTTCCACCGTAACTACGCCGCTCTCGCCGACTTTGTCCACTGCTTCAGCGATAAGATTGCCTACTTCGGTGTCGCCGTTCGCGCTTACGGTCGCTACCTGAGCGAGCTTCTCCTTGCCTTTGACGGGCTTCGACAAATTCTTGACTTCCTCAATGACCATGGCAGCCCCGCGGTCCAGCCCGCGCTTAATACCCATGGCGGATGTGCCCGCAGCCACATTTTTAAGCCCTTCCGTACAGATGGCCTGAGCCAATACCGTAGCGGATGTCGTGCCGTCACCGGCCTGATCAGAAGTCTTTTCAGCAACCTCACGAAGCATACGCACGGCAAGGTTCTCATACGGATCGGGCAGATCAACTTCTTTTGCTACGGTAACGCCATCCTTGGTCATCAAAGGAGCGCCGAATTTCCTGTCAAGCAAAACGTTCCGTCCGCGCGGCCCAAGAGTAACCTTGACCACATTGGCCAGCGCGTCGAGTCCGCGCTTCAACTTTTCCCGGGCGGACGCTTCAAACAGCAGTTGTTTAGGCATGTGATGGATTCGCTTTTTGTTGTGTTTGATGTGTCATTGCGAGAAGGCCCGATAGGACCACGAAGCAATCTGACACGGACGTCATTCCCGCGCAAGCGGGAATCTACGAACTGTGCCCCCGCTTTCGCGGGGGCGACACAGCGGTGTCGCTTCGCAATGACGATCTATTAGTTACTCGAATATTGCGAGAATTTCCTCTTCCTTAATGATTTTATGCTTATCGCCGTCAATGGTGACTTCATCCCCGGCATATTTTCCGAAAATGACCTTGTCGCCCTTTTTCACTTCCAGCGGCTGAAGCTTGCCGCTATCCAGCTTCTTCCCGGCTCCGACCGCTACAACCTGGCCTTCCGCCTTTTCCTCTTTCGCAGTGTCCGGAAGAATAATTCCTCCCTTGGTCTTTTCCTCGCTCTCAAGGATACGAACGAGCACTTTCTCTCCGAGTGGTCTGATTTTCATGGCTATTTCCTCCTAAGGATATTTAAATAATTGCTTCGTCATTCCCGCGTAAGCGGGAATCCAGTCCACTGGGCCCCCGCTTTCGCGGGGGCGACAAATACGATCTTAATACATTCCCTCGCCCATTCCTCCCGGTCCGCCCGGCATTCTCGCGCTTTTTTCTTCCGGCTCCGGAATTTCGGTTACGAGCGCTTCTGTCGTAAGCAGCAAAGAGGCGATGCTTGCCGCGTTTTCAAGCGCTGAGCGGCTAACCTTTTTCGGATCGATAATTCCTGATTCAATCAGATCCTCGTATTGACTGTTGGCCGCGTTAAATCCGTAAGACCCCTTCTTGGCAACCACGTTAGCCACAACAACCGAACCCTCCGCGCCGGCATTTTCAGCGATTTGGCGAATAGGTTCTTCCAGTGCGCGCCTGACGATATCGACGCCGATCTTTTCATCAGCCGGAAGCTTCAAATCATCCAGGGCTGAAACAGCGCGGAGAAACGCAACACCGCCGCCCGCAACTATGCCTTCTTCCACCGCAGCGCGTGTGGCGTGAAGAGCATCTTCGACGCGCGCCTTTTTCTCTTTCATCTCCGTTTCGGTAGCCGCACCTACATTAATGACAGCCACGCCGCCGGCTAGTTTCGCAAGGCGCTCTTGAAGCTTTTCGCGATCGTAATCGGAATCCGTGTCATCAATTTGCCTTTTAATCTGAGCTACACGGCCGGTAATTTCCCCGCTCTTTCCCGCGCCTTCAATAATGGTTGTGTTGTCCTTATCAATGGTAACGCGTTTAGCACGTCCCAAATCCTGAAGTGTAACGTTCTCCAGTTTAATTCCTAGATCTTCGGCAATCATCTTCCCGCCCGTCAGAACGGCGATATCTTCAAGCATTGCTTTGCGGCGATCGCCATAGCCCGGCGCTTTCACAGCCGCCACGGCAAGGGTCCCGCGAATCTTGTTCACGACCAGCGTTGCGAGCGCCTCACCCTCAGCATCTTCCGCAATGATTAAAAGGGGTTTCCCAGACTTAGCAATAGATTCAAGAAGAGGAAGAAGATCCTTCATGGCTGAAATCTTCTTTTCGTAAATGAGAATATACGGATTTTCGAGCTTCACTTCCATGGTCTCGGTATCCGTTACAAAATAAGGGGAAAGATACCCCTGATCGAACTGCATGCCTTCGACAACGTCAAGGGTGGTTGCGGTTGTCTTGGCTTCTTCCACCGTAATAACGCCGTCTTTTCCTACTTTTTCCATAGCCTCCGCGATCAAATTGCCAATCGTGCTGTCGGAGTTGGCGGCAATCGTCGCCACCTGCGCGACCTCTTTTTGGTCCTTAATCTTTTTCGCACGTGAACCCAGGTCCTCAACCACAGCCTCCACCGCCTTCTCAATACCGCGCTTAAGCGCCATGGGATTTGCGCCCGCAGTCACGTTTTTAAGACCTTCGCGGTAAATGGCCTGCGCGAGAACAGTGGCCGTCGTCGTCCCGTCGCCGGCGATGTCCGAAGTTTTTGAAGCAACTTCCTTCACCATCTGAGCGCCCATGTTTTCATACGGATCCTGGAGCTCGATTTCTTTTGCTACGGTCACGCCGTCTTTTGTTATGGTCGGCGAACCGAATTTCTTATCGATGACGACATTGCGGCCTTTGGGTCCAAGCGTAACTTTCACTGCATTTGCAAGTTGATCGACACCACGCAAGATCTGTTTGCGGGCATCTTCGCTATAAAGAATCTGCTTCGCCATAAATTCTCCTTGGGTTTGTTAGTTTTTCTTGGGGGTTAATTCATTAGCACTCGAACCATTTGAGTGCTAAGGGAACACTATAATAGCAAAAAAATTTCGCGTGTCAACGGGGTGAATAAATTTTTTCGCTGAGGCACGGCGGGACGATCTACAGCATTCATGGCGGGGTCATTAGAGTCCTAAATAATTTAATCGCAATGGGTTAAGATAAATCTGCGGGGGCTTGCTCTTCGCTTTTTATGCGGAGGTCTAATTTGGTGAAGAGCGGCGTGTAATGATATGAAGCCAGCTTTGACAAGGCGCCTTCTTCACGGTCAACCAGAGCGATAATTTGTACAACCTTTGCCCCCGCCTGTTCTATAGCATGAACAACCTTTAAAACAGATCCGCCCGTCGTGATCACATCTTCTACAAGGGCTACACGGCTCCCGCGCCTAAGAACGGCCCCTTCAATCAACTTTGAAGTCCCGTGATCCTTAGTCTCTTTTCTTACAATGAACCCTTGAAGCGCTGTTCCTTGTCTTCCGGCTTCCGCCAGAACAGCACCTACAATCGGGTCAGCACCCAATGTAGGCCCGCCAATCGCCTGAACACCGGCCGATTTAATCACTTCAAAAATGCACCGCCCGGTCAAATAGGATCCGCGCGCATCAAGAGTAACCTGTTTTCCATCAATATAGTAGTAGCTCGTTTTCCCCGATGCCAATACCCGGGGACCGTAAATTACGGCTTTGCTGCAAAGCAATTCCAGCAATTCTCGCCTTTCAGAGGACTCGTTCATTTACGCACACTTGACTCTTTTTGACTAGACCGTACCCGCAGAACTTGTATGACCCGGTTCACCTCTCTGGCCAACTCTACATAGTAGTCGCCTTGGCGTATCACTATTTCCTTGGGAATCTCCCCCTCCCCCAACGCGTGAAGAGTAGAAACAATTCTCCCGAGCGGACCCGTAGCTTTATGCAGCGCTTTTACCAATACAAACCCGATGATAAAAATACCGGCACCCAACGAAATCAGCATGCGGTCTAATAACAATCGTTTAAACACAAGGAGCGTCTCCAACGCACCTCCTCCCAGTTGTTCCGAACTAACCTGGTTCACAGCTTGCTCAAGAGTCACGTGTACCAGGAATGCCAGAAATAAAGTGGTTATCAAAAGAACAACGACAACGAGAATGCCGATTTCCCGCTGCGCGCGATGTATGAGGAGATTTGAGATTTTTCTCTGGTTTTTCATGCCTCTCTCCGCTTTTGTGATCGATAATAAAGATCCCGCAACCCTCTCAGAATTAACATGTCATCGACAATATGCTTATGCCGTAAAAACCGAGACACCCTGTGACAATCGCCGCCGGTCAATACAACGAACGGCTTCTTGACCAAATACCTGCGTATATTATCCAACGTAGCATCAATCATTCCTATCAGACTATGCTCTATGCCGGCAAGTATGCATTGCTTTGTGCTTTTGCCAAGCAAAGGCGAACGATCTTTCTTCCGTGCTTTCCATATTACTTCCGGCAAAAGCGCGGTCCCTTGAGTCAACGACTCGCTCCACATTTTAATCCCCGGAATAATGATACCGCCGCCGTAACTTCCATCCGACTTAGCTACATCTATCGTAATCGCCGTCCCTGCATCAATAACAGTCAAGGGGCATTTATAGGACTGCTTTGCCGACCAAAGTCCCACCTCTCGATCCTCGCCTAATCCCTTGTAACATCCTTTGATAAGAGGTCGAAATCCGATATCTCCAAGTTTCAAACTTTCGATGCCGCTTTTTTTTAGTACAAAACTAACTTTTTTCGATAATTCTGGGACAACACTACAAATAATGGCAATTTTATATGATTCCTTACCACTAAATCCTAAATATTTACTGTAAATTGGGATATTACTTGCATAAACATTGAATCTTGAGACAAGCCGGCCATTATTGAACACCGCGTTGTCAATGCTGTTGTTCCCTATATCCATAGCGATAAATGACTTACTTAATAACATAGCAAAAGTGACTTATAATATTGTATCACATAAATTAAGGCAAATCTATGTGATATTTTGTCTATTTTCATATTTTTCTACAAATTTATGCATAAGACTTCTTAAAGCATATTGTATCGATAATTTCCTATTGTTTTCTATCATTAATGATGTTCCACCCCTGTATATTTCACCTTTCCTAGCTTGTATATTCACACCTATTCCTACACAGGCCCAATCAAGCATCCTGCCTTTGCTGGCTCCTTCGACCAACACGCCTGCAATCTTCTTGTCTGACACGAGAACATCATTAGGCAGCTTAAGTCTGACATCGCTTACATAATCAGCCAGGAAATCCGAAACCGCCTTACAAGCTGTAAGGGTTAGATCACTCAGCTTTAATGCCGCCCTGCCGGGTTTCAATAGGATAGTCGCCAATACGCTCTTTCCTTTGGGTGAATACCAGCGGCGGCGGCCACTCCCCCTCCCGTTCGCCTGATACTTGCTCGACACCACCAATCCTTCCTTTGCCCCGCGCTTGGCGAAGCTGATGGCCACATCATTTGTGGATGAAACGCTTTCATACTCGAGAATCCTTAGCTTCACGGCCGACATCTCCTGCGTATGGATGGATGAATGCCGGTCATAATTTCATACGGTACGGTCCTTGCGCGCTCCGCAATTTCGGTGACCGTTATCTCATCATTTCCTTCTCCTCCGATTAAGGTTACCGTGTCACCGATGGCAATATTTGAACCCTTGCCAATCGCTAAGGCCAGAAAATCCATACTGACGCGGCCCGCCACAGGGTACCGCTTACCCTTGATCAAAACTTCCGCCTTCGAGGAAAGCGCAAAGGGGTAGCCATGACTGTAGCCAACGGGCAGCAAGGCTATTCGGATTCTTCGAGAAGCCTTGTAAGCGCAGCCATAACCACACGTTTCCCCCTTCAGCAATTCCTTCACAAAGATAACTTTTGCTTTCCAGGACAAGACAGGTTTAAGTCCCAGCCGGCCGGCGCTTCCGGAAAGGCTTCCCGGGAGAACCCCGTAAAGCATAATGCCTGGACGAGCCATGGATCCGCCGCATGCATGCGATAAAACGAGGGCAGATGAATTGGAAAGATGCGTGGAACCCAATTCAACTCTTTTCCGCTTCAATGCTCCGGTTAATTCACCAAATCGTTTAACCTGTTTCTGCGTGAGTAGAGATTTGGGTTCATCTGCAGAAGGAAAATGAGTATAAAGGCCGGTTATCCGGATACGTGAAAGACCGGCTATTTTAAGAACATGTTCAAGCGCATCACGGGATGAAATTCCGAGCCGGCCCATTCCCGTATCAATTTTTACATGCACAAATATGTTCCGATTGAGTTTTTCCGCTTCCTGATTCAATTGATTCGCTTCCTCCAGGCTGGAAATGGTGATGACCGACCGTATTCGAATCACCGACTTCAACTCACCTGCGGCCACAGGCCCTAAAATAAGAACGGGCGTTTCGATGCCGTGCTCGCGAAGACGGAGGGCCTCTTGTATCTTCGTAACCGCAAACATATCCACATGCGGCTCGAGCGTCGACGCCACAATCTCAAGCCCATGCCCATAGGCATTTGCTTTAACTACAGCAATGAGCCCGACCCCCGGACCGGCCAAATTTTTGGCGATGCCGAGATTATTCAAAAGTTTCTCGCGGTCAATTTCAACCCATAGAGACGGCGTGTCGGCCGCTAATGGCGAGGTTCTGCGGGATTCGGCTCTTTCGGACGTCGCCGGTTTACGCATGTCTCTTCTTCTCCATCTCCATAAGCCGCTGCTCAGGTTCGGTGGACCGCAAATAGGCGGGCTCTATGTTCCGAATGTTTACTTGTTTTAAGATGGGTGAATTTTCCATTACCAAGCGGATGATTTCCGATGCCCGGGGATACCAGGTTGATTCCGGAAAAAATATTCCAAACTTCAATTCTTTCGCAAGCTCCGATGCGCGAAACGACGGAATTCCGTCACCGAGCAAAGTCGTTCGGCCTTTAATCCTGGAAATGAGTCCTTCAATTTGAAGAATTTCGTCCGAGCCTTCCTTAACGAATACATGGCCATCATATTTATACAAGGCCGTATAATACCGCGACTGGCGGGCATCCACAAGTACGCGTACGGAGGAAATTTCCTCTCCCTTGATATCGCGGACATTTTCCGCAATCAGATCAAGTGTCGAGATCGAATAACACGGCAGATTCCGCGCCATCATCATGGCTTTGACTGCCGCCAGACCGACTCTAAGACCCGTAAAAGACCCCGGCCCCATGCCGCAAGCCAGACAATCCACCTTGTCCAAGCCAAGGCCGGATGATTTGAGCAATTGATCGATCTTTAGCACAACGGTTTCAGCATGCCTAAAATCTTTATCCGTCTCGACATGCGGAATTTCTCCCAGCAGTTTTCCGCCAATGGCAAACGACAGACGGCGCGAAGAACTGTCCAAAGCCAAAATTAAATTGAATCTCTGCCCGTTCACTTCAATGCCAACTCTCTCTTAAGTTTAGCGATGAGATCGCGATCCCCTGTGAAACTCACCCATCGCCTGTCATCGCCGCTCACACTGAATTCGACTCTAACGGCAGGATCAGGAACCAGCGTGCCCAAGCGTTCCGGCCATTCAATCACCTTCATGGCTTCCGAATAAAGGAATTCCTCGAGACCGGCAGCGCGGGCGCCTTCGGCGTCCTTTAACCGGTAGCCATCGATGTGATAAATAAGTTTCTGTCCGCTCTGGTATTCATGCATAAGAACAAAAGTAGGGCTGGTCACTTCATCGCCACCGGTGCCGTAAAGTTCCTTTACCAAGCCCTTGACGAACGTGGTTTTCCCCGTTCCCAATCCGCCTTTTAGCGTAACCAGATCGCCCGGTCTTAAAAAGCGGGCAACGCAGGCTGCCAGGGCCATGGTTTCTTCGGGCGATTTAGTCTCTGTCTCAAAGCTTTCTCTTGCCATCTCTTCCTTTTCAGAAATGCCTGTAACCTTCCTTATTAAGCCAATTCGGTCTTGCGATCCTGATACCTTTGTCGGTATAAATAATTCCTCTGAAAGCGGCTGTCATCCGGCCTATTTTCGTCAATCGCACAGCGAACCGCCTTGGCCACATTTTCTCAAGTACCGGAGCTTTCCGCGGAGAAACGGTAAACAAAAGTTCGAAGTCTTCTCCGTCCTGACAAGCGGACGACAGTGCTGCATTGCGATCGCCTGCCGAAAGTTTCCTCGCCGCCCGACTGACAGGAATCTTATCCAGCCAAATTTCCGCGCCGCTTCGAGATTCCTCCAAAATATGCCCCAGATCTTGAATAAGGCCGTCAGAAACATCCATCATGGCAGTCGGGCGGATATGCTTAACCAAAAAACGGCTTTCGGGCAAACGGGGCGAAAAAGTCAAATGCCGGCCGGCCAAAGATCCCCCTAAATATCCGGTCACGTACAAGCTATCCCCAGATTTTGCTCCGCGGCGGAGCGTCAACTCTCCTTTTTCTACAATGCCCACGAGACTAATGGTTATGGAAAGCTCGCGCCCCTTTACGGTATCGCCGCCGACCAGCTCAACCCCAAACCGCCCGGCACAATCCAAAGCACCGCTATAAAAACTCTTTAGATAAGGCCAATTCACCCATTTCGGAATGGTGATGCTTGCTACGGCATATTTCGGAATTCCGCCGACTGCGGCTACATCGCTCAGATTAACAGCCATGGACTTCCAGCCGACCCGCCGGGGAAGAGCCGAGCGTTCAAAATGGACTCCCTCCACCAAAGTGTCAGTGGTGAAACAAATCAACGGACCGCGCGGTAATGAGAATACCGCGGTGTCATCACCTATTCCTACCAATGCTTTCCGGCCGGAACGCGGCCATCGCCGAATTTCTTTGATAAACCCAAATTCTCCTAGACTCTTTAATGTCTTCATGCGTCTCTATGGAAATTCACAGGAACCGGAACTATACAGAGGGAACACCGTAAATTCGGCAAAATAAGTTTATACCGGGGATCACTGCGTTTCTCAGCAGCCCAAAGTAAAGGAAAGCGATTACAATCATAAAACCATAGGGCTCAAGATAGGCATACCGCCTCGCCCATTTCTTCGGAAGAATCCCGCTCACCACCCTGGAGCCATCAAGCGGAGGGATGGGTAAAAGGTTAAACACACCCAAAGCCAGATTCAAGTAGACGCCCAGAATAAGAAAGATCGTCCAAGCAGTCCGGTGGTAGAGAACCGAAAAGAGATACGCCGCCAAGAAATTCATGCCCGGGCCGGCAAGCGCCACGCCAATCATTCCGGCCCGGTAGGGGCGGAGTTTCGCGAAATTAACCGGAACCGGCTTGGCCTGCCCGATGACAAACTTCCCTCCGGTTGTAAGAAAAAGAGTTAAGGGCAGAAGAATAGTCCAAAACAAGTCGATATGCTTCAACGGATTCAAGCTGATTCTGCCTTTACGCAATGCAGTATCATCTCCAAGGCAAACGGCCGTGAAGCCATGTGCAACCTCGTGAACGGTAACCGAAACCAGAAACACGGCAAAACCCAGAATCCACATCCACATAATCAGTTCACCAGGAACATGCTTTTCAAAATGAAAAAGTATGCCAGAAAAAGCGAATTATGAACGATATGCATCGTAAAACAAGGAACCAGCGTCCCGCGGCTTTCATATAAATAGGCAAGCGCCAGGCCCAAAACAAACACGGGAATAAATGCGAATCCGGAATTATGCACCGCCGCGAACACGGCTGAGGAAACCAGCGCGGCCGCAATAGTTCCCCAGTACTTTCTCAATATAGGATAACAAAAGCCGCGGAAAAATATCTCCTCCACGACGGGCCCGATGAAACATCCAAGCGCCACCGAAAATACCGCCAGCGAAGTTTTCTTTTCCTCTTCGACCAGAATTTCAACGAGGGGATGGGGAGGCGGTTCATAACCGATCCAATGCGATCCTGCTATTAGAACCGCGAGCAGCGCCAAAAAAACAGGAAGCACCGCGCAGTACGCGGAAAACCCCACAAAGACATCCTTTTTCCATCTGTCCATCGTCAAACCCACCGTGCGCAGACCGGCACCGTGAATGGATTTCGCAAAATAGATGACACAGCACACGACAGCCAGATCCGTAAGAACGGTGTGCAACAAAACCATGAGATTCTCACTGGCTTGCGCTCCAAAAACAAACCATATGAGATTGATGAAGATGCCGGAAACAATCGATATGCTTAAGAGAAGGATGGAAACGCGAAATATATCTGTAAATGAAAACGGCGGGCTTTCAATATTTAAAAACGGCGGTATCAATCTTCTTCGCCTCACAAGAAAAACCAGCCAAATGACGTTTAAAACCAGGCCGTACGAAACGGCGGACATTAAAAAAGCCGAGCTGGCGGCAATGACATATCCGAGCCAGGGCTTCTGCTCTAAAGCTGAATTCCAGTATTCCTCATCCCGAGCCCGCTCCTGAATCTTTTGTTCTGCCTCGCGGACGGTGGCGATGCCTTTGTCCCTCTCCAATTTTTCTTCAGCTCTGTCTTCCCCGGTCCCGAAGAAAAAGAAAAAATAAATGATGAGCGTCAAGAGGAAAAGGGCGATATATTTCGCTTCCCGGAAAAGAAATGGGCGGATTTTCAACATGATTACTCAGCTAAACCGAACAAATTTGCCGCATTTTCGGTCGTCAGACAGGCAATATCTTCCGGTGTTACGCCCCTGACCTCAGCCAGGCAGCGAGCGGTTTCCAGCATGAATGCGGACTCATTGCGCTTGCCTCTTTGCGACTGGGGCGGGAGGAAAGGAGCATCTGTTTCAAGCAGTATTCGATCGGAAGGCACTTCCCTTGCCGCAAGTCTCAGTTCATCGTTTCGTTTGTATGTCAGAATAGCTGAAAAGGAAATATGGAAACCAAATGCGACGGCCTGTTTCATGGCCGGAACGTCCCCGCTAAAGCAATGAAAGACACCCTTCCAGCCCTTCTGAAATTCTTCGGAGAGCACGCGAAAGATATCCGGGAACGCATCCCGGACATGCAGAATCAAAGGCTTATCAACCGCACGCGCAATACGGCATGCGTGCCTGAAAACAAGCTCCTGCGCCGGGTGCGGAGAGAGATTACGAAAGTAATCCAGACCCACCTCGCCGATGGCAACTATTTTCTGATGGCGCGCCAGATTTTCCCATTGCGGCAGGTCTACTTCCGAAAAGCGGGCGGCGTCATGCGGATGAAAACCCGCGCCAGCGGAAAATCCTTTTTCCTCTTCCGCTAAATGAAGTGAGGCAACTGAAGTTTCAAGATTTGTTCCCACATTGATAAAGCGGGTGATGCCCGCCTGCCTTGCGCGCTCAATTGTTTCGTGCCTATCCGCATCGAAATCCGGAAAATGAAAATGGACATGCGTATCGACCAGAGTCATTTTGATTCGATCACCTCCGCCCGGTCATGGGGGCGTTCCGCTTTCCTCTTGATCGTTGGGCATATCCGGAAATTCAAGTAATTCATCGCCGCTCTCATCCGTCTGAGACCATTCATCTCCCTCGCCGCTTCCGCCCCCAGTGCCCGCTTCTCCAGTAACGGATTCGCCCGTTTCTCCGGCAGGAGCCTTGTCAAAAGGAACTTCCGTTGATTTAGCGCCCAATCCTTCAAGCGCTTTCTTTCCGGCCTCCAGCCGGAGGCGCTCGTTCTCCGCCTCCAACCGGTCAAGTTGCTCCCTGAGCACGCCAAGCTCATTCAACCGCTCCTCCAGCGACAGGATCATTTCCTGCTGTTCCTCACCCTTTTTCTTGAGCGCATCGATCTCGGTACGCTTGCCGGCCAATTCTTCCTCGAGAACGCTGATCTCGGTCGTCTGTGATTTCAGGTAGGCATTATCCGCGCGCAATATACCCAGATTGCCCTCCTGTTTTTCAAGGAGCTGTTGGAGACCCGACAATTCGCGTTGAAAACGCGTTTGTACGGCGAAAAGAGCTGCTCCCAGTACAAGCACCAGCAAAACAGCTACAATCAGAGCAACGGTTTTACCCATAGGGTTGACCCTCCATTTCCATTTTTGGAAAAAGAACCCGCGGTTTTTGAACGGACGCGCCCGGTTTCAATGCCCACCAGGAATCCAGATCTTTGATATTCGGTTCGGCCGTAATATTTAAATGCTCGAGAATGCTTCGCGATGTTTCCGGAAGAAAGGGCGCCAACGCCATGCCTATGGTGCGCAGCCCCTCTGCGAGCGACATGAGGCAGAAATGAAGTTCTTTTTCCTTTGCTTTATCCTTCGCCATGGCCCATGGCTTCATATCATCGACATAGCGATTCGAAACGCGGATCAAATTCCAAATCGTTTCCACGGCCTCACGCAGCCGGAATTTATTCACAAGTGTTGTCAGACGGACCCCTAATCCCTTCGCTTCGGTTTCGATACTTGAGGTACTTCCCCCCGCCTTGTCAAAGGAAGGAAGAACGCCGTTGGTGTATTGCTGTAACATGCTTATCACACGCTGAAGCAGATTTCCGAGCTCGTCTGCCAAATGTTTGTTGTATCGCTCCACCAGCAGGGATTCCGAATAAGCTCCGTCCGCGCCCAAGGTGACCTCGTGCAGAAAATAGTACCGGAGCGTGTCGACTCCGAAATTTTTCGCCACTTCGGCGGGATCCACAATATTTCCCCTGGACTTGGAAACTTTGCTGCCCGAAATCGTCCACCACCCATGCCCGAATATGGTCGCCGGCTGTGGCAACCCCAGCGCGTGAAGCATGATGGTCCAGTAAACCGCGTGGTGCCGGATAATGTCCTTCCCCACCATATGCACGTCCGCAGGCCAGTATTGGCTGAACTTCTCTTCGTCCTTCCCGTAGCCTACAGCGCTTATGTAATTGGTAAGCGCGTCAAACCAAACATAAATCACGTATTCGGCTGAATTCGGAAATGGAATGCCCCAGGAAAGTCTTGATCTGGGCCGCGTAATGCACAAATCCTCAAGGCCACGTTCGAGAAAACCGAGCACTTCTTTCCTTCTCTCCTCCGGCTGAATAAACCCGGGATGTTCCCGGATATGCCTGATCAGCCAACTCTGGTGTTTTGACATTTTGAAAAAATAATTTTCCTCCTGAATGCCGGACACTTCCCGGCGGCAATCCGGGCACTTGCCTTCCATCAGCTGCGAATCAATCCAAAACGATTCGCAGGGCGTGCAGTACCATCCCGAATATTTTCCTTTGTAGATGTCGCCCTGTTTTTCCAGTTTGGAAATCAAGGCATAAACGCTTTCGCGATGGTACGGGTCCGTCGTGCGGATAAAGTGATCATAGCTAATGCCGAGTTTCTGCCACAGTTCCTTGAATCGCGGGACGATACGGTCGACAAATTCTTTGGTCTCGGCGCCTTCTTTCCTGGCCGTTTTGTCCACTTTCTCCCCGTGTTCATCGGTGCCCGTCAGGAAGAACACTTTTCTGCCTTCGAAACGGCGAAATCGCGCAATCGTGTCGCAGAGGATATTCGTATAGGCATGCCCGATATGGGGCTTGTCGTTCACGTAATAGAGCGGGGTAGTAATGTAATACGGTTTCTTTCCGGTCATTGGTCCCACATCATTTCAAGCCGGGTCAAAACCAGTTTTTGATTTGCATTGGATCGTAACGCCCTGTCCGCTTCCAGGAGATAGCCCAGTTTCCGCAGTAACCGGGGAATACCTTCGCGGCCGAGGGAAGAAAGTTCATTCCGGCTTTCCTGAAAGAGAACCTGATCCTCGGAACCGCCGACTGCTAGTACCAGTGCATCGCGAAAAATTTGCTGAGTATTCCGTATGTTTTTCACGATCTCTGCGCGCTCCAGCTTCTGCCAGAGGGCTATTAGAGGCTGCGCAGAGCCAAGGCTGACCTTCCTCAAGAATTCTCTGATTTCTTTCTCATCGTTCGCTTCGGATAATTCCATGGCGACGGCAAAATTTCCGCCGGACTTCCTGGCCAGATAAAGCGCGCGTTCCCTCGAAATTCCCCCGTTCTCCAATTGCTTGCCGGCTTCGGCCAAAGATGGCGGGCGCAGACGAATGAACGAGCAGCGCGAACGGATGGTCTCGAGCAATCGTTTCGGATTTTCCGCAAGCAATATGAGATAGGAAGAAACCGGGGGCTCCTCAAGCAGTTTTAAAAGCGCGTTTCCGGCCTCCTGCGTAAGCCGTTCCGAGCCCTTCAAAACCGCGATTTTTGCTTTGCCTTCAAAAGACTTAAATCCCATCCATTCAAGCAGGCTGCGGATTTCGGCAATGGCAATTGACCGCTTTGACTCATCTCCGCCGAAGTAACGAAAATCAGGGTGCTGTCCGCTCTGAACGCGCCGGCAGGATGAGCATTCGCAAAAACCCGGAAATGTTCCGTTGCCGCATAAAAGCATTCGCGCAAACGCCCGGCTCAAGGCATATTTGCCCCAACCCGCTCCGCCGACAAAGATAAAACTCTGGCCCAGCGCACCCGTTTCTTTCATCGAAAGGAGCCTTTCGAATACAGCCGCCTGACCGGGGATTAATTCATTTAAATAACTGTTTGAGCTCTTCTTCAATGTTCCTCCAAACCGACCCAACATCCGACTTGGCGTTGATCACCACGACCCTCCTGGAATGCCCGGAAGCCAGTTTACGATAACCCTCTGCTACGCGCGCATGAAATATAAAACTTTTGCGCTCCATCCGGTCCTTCCGGCCAGAGCGCTTCAATCCTTCACGATAAGGGAGATCCAGAAAAAACGATACGTCGGGCCTGAGTCCGTGAGCGCCCCAGGCGCATAAACGCTCGACAAAATCCCTTCCGAGCCCTCCCGCAATGCCTTGATACACAACCGTGGAATCCATGTACCGGTCGCACACAACTACCTCCCCCCGCTTGAGCGCCGGGAGAATAACTTCTTCGACCAGCTGTGCCCGCGCAGCAAGAAAAAGGAAAAGCTCTGCATGCGTCGTTATATTTTTATGCTTTGAAGAGAGCAGGGTCTCCCTGATTTTCTCACCGAGAAATGTGCAGCCCGGTTCCCGGATCGAGCGGACTCGATAGCCGTGACTTTTAAGCCATCTTACAATGTGCGGAACCTGGGTGCTCTTGCCGGAACCTTCCGGGCCCTCGATGGTTAAAAATGCGCCGTGTCCAAGTTTCCTCCGCATCATAATTTCTTGACTTTCACGCCTTTTGACGTGTCCTCCACCAAAAACCCCGCCTGGCGGATCAAATCTCTCAGCTCATCCGATCTTCGAAAATCCCTGCCGGCGCGGGCTTTTTCCCTCGCCTCCACAAGCTGCCTTACCTCGGCAGGCACTTCAGCCGGATCCTTTTCAAAAACAGCCAGGACCCGGTCGAAATCTTCCAAAAACGCGAGGCCGGCCTGCTTCCCGTCAAGAGTTAATATTTTTCGATCCATAGAAATGTTGGCTTCATTCATCCAGCCAAAAAACACCGCGAGCGCCTCCGGCATATTTAAATCATTGCTTAGAAGACTGCGGAACTCTTCGCGGGCCTTTTCCGTTTCCCGGACAGCCGATTTTGGCGCTGCGGTGGAAGTTTCTGCTTCTGTAAAGCGTACATAAAAATCGTTTAAGCGCCTCACGGTCTTTTCCGCGGCCCGAAGACTATCCAAGGTAAAATTCAGCGGCTGGCGGTAATGATGGGAAATCAGGAGGTAACGCAAGGCCCCGGGATCGTGGCCTTTTGCGAGAATGTCTCTTACCGTGAAAAAGTTGCCTTTGGATTTGGACATCTTTTCATTGTTCACTAAAAGATAGCGGCAGTGGAGCCAGTAGCGCACGAATGGTTTTCCGGTTACGCCTTCGGACTGGGCGATCTCATTTTCATGATGCGGGAAAATATTATCTTCACCGCCCGTGTGGATATCAAAGGATGCGCCTAAAAGCTTCATGCTCATTGCAGAGCATTCGATATGCCAGCCGGGCCGTCCGCAGCCAAACGAAGCCGGCCAAGAGGGCTCATCCGGCGCAGCCTTTTTCCACAATGCAAAATCACAGGGCTCGTCTTTGGCATATTCATCCTGATCCACACGCGCGCCGGCCATATTTCCTGAAACGGTTTTCTTTGAAAGTTTTCCGTAATTTGGGAACTTTTTGATGCTGTAATAAACCGAGCCATCCCTTTCATACGCGTGCCCCGATTTGAGCAGCGTCTCGATCAAGCGGATCATTTCTTCGACAAATTCCGTGGCGCGCGGATAATGTTCGGCCCGTTCTATTCGAAGCTGATCCAGATCCTCGAAAAATGCTTTGATGTACGGTTCGGTGAACTGAGCAAGCGTAATGGCTTTTGAACGCGCTCCCTGGATGGTCTTGTCATCCACGTCCGTAAGGTTCATTACCTGATGCACTTTAAATCCGTTCAGCTTCAGAACGCGGCGCAGAAGATCTTCGAAAACATACGCGCGAAAATTTCCAATGTGCGCAAAATCATAGACCGTCGGGCCGCAGGTGTACATGCGGATCTCACTGCCTTTCATGGGCTTAAAGGTCTCCGTCTTTCCGGAAAGCGTGTTAAACAACTCGATTGGTGTTGTCATGAAGTAACTGTTTTTCTGGCCTGCCGGAGACGGTTTAAACACCGCTCGCGCCCCAAAAGCTGGACCAGCCGCCTGAGCTCAGGCCCTTCCCTGCATCCGGTCAGCGCATGGCGGAGCGGTATGAACAAGTCTTTCCCTTTTAGCTTTGTCATCATCTTGAGCTTCGCCGTCCACTCCGGCCAAAAATCTGCCGGAACATCAGGCAGACTTTCAAGCGATTTCGCCGCGGCTTCAAGCAAACGCTGTACCTCCTCGGACTTCATGGCATCATCCTCTTCAAAGCGCAGGGGCTCTTCAAACACCGACAGCCGGTTTTTCAAATCCGAATAGCTGTGTATATTGTCCTTAAACAAAAGGACAGCCTGCTCGTACCATTCGCCTTCTTTTTCCATGCACCCGGGCGGAAGGATCTGATGCGCGGAAATATATTGAAATGCCTGTTCAACAAAAGCCCGGTCGGTCATGCGGCGCAGATGCATCCCGCAAACCCATTCCAGCTTGGCCCGGTCAAAAATGGCGGCTGATTTCCGCATATGCGCCAGATCGAAACGTTCTTTGAGCTCATCCATCGTAAAAATTTCATGCGTATCCGAACTTGACCAGCCCAAAAGCGAGAGATAGTTCACAACACCGCTCTCCGGATAGCCCAGCTCACGGTATTCCCGAATCGAGGTCGCGCCTTCACGCTTGCTCAAAAGGCCTCCCGTCGGAGACGCGGTAAGCGACATGTGTGCAAATTTTGGCGGCTCAAACCCAAGCGCCCGAAAAAGAAGAATGTGCCTCGGCGTATTCGGCAAATGATCTTCGCCGCGGATGACATGCGTTATTTTCATGAGTCCATCGTCCGCACAAACCGCCAAATGAAACGTGGGCGTATTGTCCTGTTTCATGATCACGAAATCGCCCACCATTTGATCCAGATTGAACTCAACGGTCCCGCGGATAAGATCAACCAGAGTTAATTCCGGATCGTCAATCCTGAAACGGAGGACCGGACGGACGCCTCGGCGAATCCGTTTTTCCCGTTCCTCACTGCTTAAGGTCCGGCAGCGGTTGCTGTAGCGCGGAGGAATTCTTTTCATTTCGGCTTCGCGCCGGTGCGCTTCCAATTCCTCCTCCGTGCAATAACAACGGTACGCTTTCCCCTCTTTAAGCAGTTTGGCGGCCATGTCCCGATAGGTCTCGATGCGTTCTGTCTGGCGATATGGTCCGAACGGACCGCCGATGTCCGGCCCTTCCTGCCACTCAATACCGAGCCACGCCAGGTCCTCGTAAAGCGCGTGGATGTATTCGTCTTTTGAGCGCTCGGCATCCGTGTCTTCGATGCGGAGAATGTAAGAGCCGCCCTGCTTTTGGGCGAACAGGTAATTGAAAAGCGCCGTGCGCGCATTTCCGATGTGAATATAACCCGTGGGAGAAGGGGCAAATCTTACCCTAACCATTTTCCATTCCCAGCGTAATAACGGCTTCGGCTGCTACCGCCTTTGCTTTTCCGATCGACCCGAGGCCCTCGTGCGTCTTGGCCTTGATATTGACCTGACTTTTCCGCATCGATAAGAGACTTGCCAAACGGCTGCGGATCTTTTCTTTGAATTGCTTTAATTTAGGCCTCTCAAGATGAACGATCGTATCCAAATGAACCGGTGCAAGGCCCAGTTCTTTCACAGACCGGAGGGCGCGTTTGAGAAAAATCGAGCTGGGTACTCCCCGGTACCGTTTATTCGTGTCCGGAAACCAGTCACCGATATCACCTAGCCCTGCCGCGCCCAAAAGAGCGTCCGTAACCGCGTGAAGCAAAGCATCTCCGTCCGAATGACCCAAAGCGCCGAATTTTCCGGTAATCCGGACGCCGCCCAGCATAAATTTTCGATTCGGCACCAAACGATGTACATCAAAACCAATTCCCCATCGCTCGGAAGCGCCGTTGGCAAGGATTTTTTCCGCCAGACGCAAATCGGAAAAGGTTGTGATTTTTACATTAGGCGTGGGATTCTCAACAATTTTAATTTTGGCGCCCAACGGCTCACAGAGCGCGGCATCATCCAAAATGGGGGCGGGATTCTTCTTATACTGCGCGAATGCCTTTTCAAGCAGGCCTCTTTTAAAAATCTGCGGCGTCTCGGCTTCCCACATATTTTCCCTGGACACGGTCAACTTGATGGACCGGCTCCTATCCGTTTGTTTGATCGTGGGAACCACACGCTTTCCCAATATTGCCCCGTCATATTTTTTGGCGACACTCACAAGCTTTGCCAACGCCTTGGAAGATAGAAGCGGCCGGGCCGCATCATGAATGAGGACATGCGTGGATTTTGGATCGAGACGCTTAAATGCACTTTGGCAGGAATCGGTTCGCGCTTTCCCGCCGCGCACAACCGCGGAAACTTTTGGGGAGTATTTTTTCCCAAGAAATCTTCTTCGAATGCGGCCAACCCATTGACTTGGGACAGCCAGAATGATTTCACATATTTCTTTCGAAGCGCTCAGAATATCCAGAGAATAAAGAAACATGGGCCGGGATTTAAGCGGATAAAATGCTTTAAGAAGCTTGAAACGCTTTCCGGCCGTCGATCGAAATCGCCGACCGGCGCCGGCGGCTAAAACAATTGCACTGATTCTCATACGACAGGACGTACGCCTTCTTCCCCAAAGCGGGCAAATATCATGCGTCCGGCGGGAGTTTGAAGAACGCTTGTAACTGTAACTTCCGTATGCTGGCCGATCTTTGATCTTCCATTATCCACAACGATCATCGTCCCGTCATCCAGATAGGCGATGCCCTGCTCGTATTCCTTGCCTTCTTTGATCACCTTCACACGAAGCACCTCGCCCGGCATCACTACAGGCTTTAAAGCATTGGCCAGCTCATTGATATTCAGAATGGAAACACCCTGAAGTTCGGCTACTTTGTTGAGGTTGTAGTCGTTCGTAAATATGTGTGCGTTTAAATCTTTCGCAAGCCTGACGAGCTGGGCATCCACGCCCGTCACGCCAGGATACTCCGCTTCATGGATCATGACGGAAATCTTTGCGTTGTTCTTGATGCGGTTAAGAACATCCAAACCTCTTCTTCCCCGATTCCGCTTGAGCGAATCTGCGGAATCCGCAATTAACTGGAGCTCTTTTAAGACAAAGCGCGGAATAATGATCTTCCCGAACAAAAACCCCGTTTCGCACATGTCGGCCACGCGGCCGTCAATAATGACGCTGGTGTCCAGAATGGTTACCGGCGCCGACGAATCCTTGGTATGCAGTTTCACGAAAGGAATCATCGTCGTAAACTCACTCTGTCCGCGGACAATAATCACCGCCCCCAAATAACTAAACCATAGGGCGGTTACCACCCCCGCATTCTTAAAAACCTCCTCGGGGAACGGAAGGTAGGCCAGTACGCCCATCAACAGTCTGCTGGCTGAGAGACCGAGCAGCCCACCCAGAAATACCGACAAAATTGATTTGACGGACACGCGCTTGAAATAAATGTCGATGAGAATTACGGCAGCGCCGAAGCAAAGACCGACAAACGTACGCTCAAGCGGACCGCTGATAAGATGCGGAAGGGGCGCAACAAAAAATGCCTCGTAGAAAAATCCCATTACCGCAAATGCGATGAGAACGATAACACGCAGAAAAATGACCATGAACATTATGATTCCTCCTTATGGGATTAGCATTGAGCATGAGTGTAAGTATGGTATTGAGCATTAAAAAAGAAATAAAAACCGCTTGCGTTCATTGTCCCGTTTCATCAGCCGCCACGGCCTGGCTTTGATCTCCTTCACAAAAGCCAGCAGTTCCTCGTACAATTCATCATCGTTCACAAATCTTCCCACGGAACTGTCCTTCGACTTAGCCTGTTCCACGAGTGCTTCCAGATCCTGTGTTGCCTGTTCCACATGTTCAATCGTTTCGCCGATCTTACCCTGATTTTTGGCTAAAATCTCGTTCATCGTTCCGGCCAGTTCCGAGAGGTTGCCCACCAGATTCCGCAGGTCCTCACCGACTTTTTCGTCGCCCATAATAGAATTGATCTTCGTGACCGTCTCGCGCAGCTGCTGAGCGATGACTTCGCCGTTCGCTACAAGATCTTCGATGGGCGTCGGGCTGATTCCCTGGATACTGCTGTCATGCTCTAAAACCTTGCCGTCCTCCTTTTCTCCTCTGTCAATGATCTCCAGATGCGGTTCGCTTAAAGGCGTACTGCCGCGCACATAAATAGAAGAGCTCTCCCGGACAACTACCCAGTTGTCTAGAAATATAGTTACTTTTACCTGAGGTTTTTCTTTGGTTTGGTCATAGACCACGTCCATATCCACAATTTCACCGGCCTGAACACCCGCATATTTAACGCCGGAGCCTTTTCCGACCCCGCGGATATAATCGTAATAAACGTTCAAATTATATCCTGGGCGAAGGACGGTCGAGATGCCGCTCACCATCAAAACAAAGATGGTTAAAATTATGAAAGATAAAACGACCACCAAGCCGACAATGAACTGATGGTTTGTCTTGGTCATTACGGTTTCGGCTTTCATTCGTGTCCTGCTTCCTTATCAATCAAGAAACGCCGCTCCGCACGTTCCGTGATCGGACCGCGGGCGGACCCGTGAATAAACTGTTGAACGATGGGATCTTTCGAATGCTTGATTTCATCCGGGGTTCCCAGGCCGATGATTTTCCCTTCAAAAAGCATGGCGATGCGGTTCCCGACTTTGTAGGCACTGTGCATATCGTGGGTCACCACAATGGAGGTGACCTTAAGCGTTGTGTTAAGATTCACGATCAGTTCGTTAATCGCCTCCGCCATGATGGGATCGAGGCCGGTCGTCGGTTCATCATAAAACATGATTTCGGGATCCTGGCAGATCGCCCGGGCCAGCGCGACCCGTTTTTTCATACCGCCGCTTAATTGTGAAGGATCCAAATGTTCGATGCCGGCCAGCCCCACCATCCGCAATTTCTCGCGCACAATCTGCCGGATGCGCGGAGCGGGCAGATCGGAATGCTCTATCAGGGAAAAACCCACATTATCCCCGACGGTCATCGAATCGAATAGTGCCCCGCCCTGAAAGAGCATGCCGATGCGCGTTCGAAGCTTATTCAATTGTTCATCCGAAAGCATAGATACATCCTGTCCATTTACCACAATGCGGCCCGAATCGCTTTTCAATAATCCCATGATCAGTTTCAAGAGGACGCTTTTCCCGCAGCCGGAACGGCCGATGATCACGAGTGTCTCACCCTTCCGGATCGTCAAGCTCAATCCCTCTAACACCGGCTTAGCGTCAAATGACTTGTACAGGTCCGCAATTTCAATCACGACTAGAGCACAAAGTAAAAAAGAGCGGTAAAAAAACAATCAAACGCAATGATGGAAATCAAAGATACGACCACCGAAGTCCGGGTGGCCATACCCACGCCTTCGGCGCCGCCCTTGGTTTGAAAACCAAAATAACAGCCGACGGATGAAATAATGATGCCGAATATAAAACCTTTGAGCAGTCCGCTCATCAAATCACGCATCGTGAGCGCCACAAACGTTCTCGTCCAGTACACATGATGCGATATGCCCAGCTTAAAAATGCAGACGACATAGCCTCCGATAATGCCGATGATGTCCGCGAAAATAGTGAGCACAAAAAGCATAAAGAACCCCGCCACAATACGGGGCACCACCAGGTAATGCACCGGATCGGTCGCAAGGGCCTTTAATGCATCCAGCTGTTCGGTCACTTTCATCGTGCCCAACTCAGCCGTAATGCCGGCTCCAACGCGTCCCGCCACCACCATGGCGGTCAGCACGGGACCGAGCTCGCGGACGACGGAAAGCGAAACAAGATCGGCCGTAAATTTCACCGCGGAAAACATTTTTAGCTGATAGGAGGATTGGAGCGCGAGCACCATTCCCGTAAAAATCGCGGTCAATGCAACCAACGGAAGGGACTGAACACCCATCTTGTACATTTGAGTCAGGAGGAGACGGACGCGCAGAGGCTTCAAACTTAATGTCCGGATCGCATCCCCGAGCAGGATCATAAGACCGCCCGAATCCATGATGAAGTTGAGCGTCCCCTCGCCCAATTCCACCAAAGCGCTCCGTACGCGTACCAAACGCCGCTTTATCGAAAAAGTTAAAATCAAACTGAACTCCCAATTGTCTTTGCGAGGAGTCTGCCGCAGGCGGACGATGAAGCAATCTCCGAATTGCTTTGAGATTGCTTCGCCCGCCAAAAAACCGGCGGCTCGCAATGACCTATTGCATGTTGCCTAAACGGTTACGCGCTGCTGCTTTTGAAACTTAATTTCTTCGCCGACAAGCTCACCCTTGATCGTGTCGCCCTCCTTGACCTTTCCGGACAAAATCTCTTCGGAGAGAATGTTTTCGATGAACTGCTGAATCGTCCTCCGCAAAGGCCGCGCGCCATAGATCGGATCATAGCCTTTGTCGATAAGGAATTTCACGGCTTCGGGTGTCAGCTCCATAATAATCCGTTTCTCTTCAAGCCGTTTCATCACGTCTTTCAATTCAAGCTGGATGATCTGTTCGAGGTCTTCACGCCTCAATTGATGGAAAACCACCGTATCATCGAGCCGGTTCATGAATTCCGGCCGGAAAGCGCGCTTGGATTCATCCAGCAGTTTCATTTTCAAGGCCTCGTAAGTCTCGTCGTCTTTGCGGGTAGAAAAGCCGATGCTACCTTGTTTTCGGATAAGGTCCGTCCCCAGGTTGGAAGTCATGATGAGAATGGTGTTCCTGAAATCCACGCGGCGCCCGAACGAATCCGTAAGATGCCCGTCTTCCATGATCTGCAGCAAAATATTGAACACATCCGGATGCGCCTTTTCGAGTTCGTCCAAAAGAACGATGCAATAGGGCCGCCTGCGGACCTTTTCGGTAAGCTGGCCGCCCTCTTCGTAGCCGACATATCCGGGAGGAGCACCGACCAGGCGCGAAACATTAAACTTCTCCGCATATTCGCTCATGTCGATTTGAACGATAGCTTCCTGATCGCCGAACATAAACTCCGCGAGCGCCCGGGCCAGCAATGTTTTTCCGACGCCGGTCGGCCCGAGGAACATAAAGCAGCCAATAGGCCGCTTGGGACTACGAATGCCCGAACGGGAACGGCGCACCGCATTGGCAATGGCCTTAATGGCGGTCTCCTGCCCGATGACGCGCTTGTGAATTTCATCTTCCATTCTGAGGAGCCGCACGGTTTCCTTTTCCTCAAGCCGCTGGAGCTGGACACCGGTCCAGCGGGAAACAATATGCGCGATATCTTCCCCGGTAACGGTGACCTCAACCTCGGACTTGGATTCTTTCCATACTTTCTTTAGCCGGTTCAGTTCTTCTTTGGCCTGGCGTTCGTGATCGCGAAGTTTGGCGGCTTTTTCAAAATCCTGCGCTTTAATAGCCGCCTCCTTCTCCATCCGGTACTCTTCGATTTCCGCCTCGAGCTTCTTTAAGTCCTTCGGAAGCGTGGTAACGGAAAGACGCGCGCGGGAACCGGCCTCGTCAATCAAATCGATGGCCTTGTCCGGAAGAAAGCGTCCCGTGATGTAACGGTCGGAAAGTTTTGAAGCGGCCTCGAGCGCTTCGTCGGAAATTTTTACGCGATGGTGCGCTTCGTACTTGTCGCGCAGACCCTTTAAAATCTCTATGGTTTCATTCACATTGGGCGGATCCACCATGATGGTCTGGAAGCGCCGCGCGAGGGCAGAATCTTTCTCAATGTATTTGCGGTACTCGTCGAGGGTCGTCGCGCCAATGCATTGGATTTCTCCCCGGGACAATGCCGGCTTTAAAATATTCGCCGCATCGATGGCACCCTCTGCTCCTCCCGCACCCACAAGCGTATGCAATTCATCGATGAAAATGATCACGTTCTCGGACCGGCGGATTTCATCCATGACCGCTTTTATGCGCTCTTCGAATTGACCGCGATATTTCGTTCCGGCCACCATCAGCGCCAAATCCAAAACGACAACCCGCTTATCCGATAGAATTTCGGGCACGTTTCCGGACACGATGCGCTGAGCAAGCCCCTCCACGATAGCCGTCTTACCGACTCCGGCTTCTCCGAGAAGAACAGGGTTATTTTTTGTCCGGCGCGAAAGGATTTGAGTGACTCTTTCAATTTCATTTTCGCGGCCGACGACGGGATCCAATTTGCCTTCCTGTGCGAGAGCGGCTAAATCCCTCCCGAACGAATCTAACGCGGGTGTTTTGGTTTTCGAACCTTTCCCCCCCGTCGCTTGAGGAGTGACACCGACGACCCCTTGCGCAACCGATGATCCTAGCAGTTTGATCACCTCCGCGCGGACTTTGTTTAAATCCAAGCCGACATTCATGAGCACGTGGGAAGCAACGCCTTCGCCTTCTTTAATTAAACCAAGCAGCAAATGTTCCGTACCGATGTAATTGTGGCCAAGCCGCCGCGCTTCATCCATGGCAAGCTCAATTACTTTTTTTGCCTTCGGCGTGAACGGAATATCACCCGAGACGATTGTGCTTGGACCGAATTGAACCAGCTTCTCCACTTCGAGACGGATAGTGTCCAGCGAAAGGCCCAGATTTTGGAGCACCGCCGCGGCTACACTTTCACCTTCTTTAATAAGACCGAGAAGGATATGTTCTGTTCCGATGTAATCGTGATTAAAACGCTTGGCCTCTTCTTTCGCCAAGATAATGACTTTTCGTGCCCGCTCCGTAAAACGATCAAACATGTTTACCCCCATGAAATTGAGGCAAAAAATCCTTTTGCCGCCTATTAAAAATTCAGCTGTCGCGGAGCTTCCATAACTTACGCGACGGACTGATCCCGGGCTTGACCCGGGATCCAGAAACTCTGGATCCCCGCTTTCGCGGGGATGAGTGGGTCGCAAAAATACTGCGACCCCTCAAAAATTATAACCTACCTAAGCCAATTCAACCGACTTTAGTCGCTCGCGGACCAGCTCGGCGCGGCGAATATCCCTTTCTTTGGCCGATAAAGTGCGCTTCGCTATGCGCTGAAGGTGGGAAGGTTGTATAAGCAGGAAAAGCTCGTTGAGCATTCTCGTGTTCATGCCTCCTATAAGAGAAAGATCCAGACCCAACCGCGCCATGGAAAGCAGCGTCATCGTTTCGTTGCTTGAAATGATGTAGGAGTTCTTCAGGATGCCGAGCGCCCGGCCGATTTGATCCTGCAATCTGAACTTCCGGGACTTGAGCAAAGCCTGCCTTGCTTCCCTTTCGTGACCAATGATTTGCCTGATTACCTTCTCCAGGCTGTCCACAATATCCAGCTCATCCAGACCCAGCGTGATCTGATTCGAAATCTGGAAAAAATTTCCGGTTGCCTGCGTTCCTTCACCGTACATTCCTCGCGCAGCCAAATTCATCTTCTGAAGCGCTTGAAGCACTTTGCTAAGCTGCTTAATCATCACCAGCGCCGGCAGGTGAAGCATACTGGAAATGCGGATACCCGTTCCCACATTGGTGGGGCATGCCGTCAAATAACCGAACTCCGGATGAAAAGCGTAGGGCAGGCTTTTCTCAAGCTGGCTATCCAGCGTATCCATGGTCCCCCAAACTTCCTTTAACTTGAACCCGGACTGCAGCATTTGAATGCGCATGTGATCTTCTTCTAGAATCATCAAGCTGATGATTTCATCCTTCATTAGGCAAACAGCGCGTTCCCGTTTCTCGCGGGCATGCTCCCGGCTGATCAAGTGCCTTTCAACCAGAAATTCGTTGTCAACGGCGGTAAGTTTGTCATTGTAAAAAAACTCGCTTTCCTTAAGCAAAGAGGTTTTAGCGATGGCCTCCCGGACCATTTCAATCAACTGGCGCCTCGCCTCGCCTTCCAAAATGTTGGAGAAGAAAAATCCCGAAAAATTGCGCGCCAGCCGGATCCGCGAACTGATGACAATGTCGCTTTCCGGACCCTCCGCGCGGAGCCATTCACCGGGCACGTTGATTAATTCATCCAAAAAACCGATCGCCATTTTACTTTTTTTCCTTCGTGCCGCTTTCTTTCGAACTGTTTTCGCTGGTCCTGGATTTCTCGGCGGCGAGCTTCCTGATTTCGTCACGCACCTCAGCCGCTTTCTCGTAGTCTTCCTGTGCAATAAATTTCTTCAATTTTTCTTCCAGCTCACGCACCGTAATCTGGCGTTTAACTTTTGCCGAAACCTTTTGCGGGCGCTTGCCCACATGCTGGGTTGAACGCTGCACGCGCTTGATAATCGGCAACAAAGATCGCTGCAAATTTTTGTAGCAGTCGGGGCAGCCCAATCGGCCGGACTTGCTCAACTCGGCAATGGATTGTCCGCATGTCGAACACTTTTCCAGACGCACAGCCTCGGACATCGTAATGGGCGCGAGGTCGGCAAGGCCCGCCAGCAAATCACCGAATGAAAACTGGTGGCTGAATTCCGCGCCTTTCTCCTGTGCGCAGGACTCGCAAAGGTGGAGCTCTATGGCCTTTCCATTCACAATTTCTGTGAGATGAATGCTGGCATCATTTTTCCCACACAAGTTACACAGCATACTTTACGCCGTCCTTACGTGTCAGCTCACGAAAACCTTTCATCAATGACCGCGTCACCGGCCCCGGTTCGCCGGAGCCAATCATGCGCCCGTCAATTTCCACAACCGGTATCAATTCCGCAGCCGTGCCCGTCAGAAACACCTCATCGGCATTATACAAATCATGCCGCGTGAGCAAGCGCTCCTCAAATTTCTTGGGCAGATTTCCGGTTTTCACAAGGCCCGGCTTGGTAATCAAATCAATGATGGCCCCCCGCGTAATACCGGGCAGCGCTCCGACATACACCGGCGGAGTCGTCACAACGCCTCTCTTTACCATGAAAATATTGTCTCCCGTGCATTCGGCCACATAACCCTGATGATTCAGCATGAGCGCTTCGACAAAACCGCTGTTTGAAGCTTCAATCTTGGCCAGAATGTTATTCAAATAATTCAATGTCTTAAGCTGGGGATTCAAGGCCTCCGGAATATTGCGGACGGTGGGCACCGTAATGATCTTAAGCCCGTCTTCATAAAGCTTGGACGGGTAGAGCGTAATGCTGTTTGTGATGATCACGATGGTCGGTGTCTTACATTTATTGGGATCGAGGCCCAGGTCCCCGACGCCGCGCGAAACCACCAAACGAATGTACGCATCCTTCTGCCGGTTGGCCTTTAGCGTCTTGATTATGGCCTGCCCCAATTCTTTGCGCATCATGGGAATTTTCAGGAGAACGGTGTGCGCCGATTCGTAAAGCCGGTCCAGATGCTGGTCCAGACGGAAGATCAAGCCGCTGTACACACGTATCCCCTCGAAAACGCCGTCGCCGTAAAGGAACCCGTGATCGAAGACAGAGATCTTTGCTTTTGATTCCGGAAGAAGTTTCCCGTCAATGTAAACTAGCCTTTCCATTAATGCGTGCTCCTCAATATCTCAACCGCCTCTAGCTGTCCACCCTCGAGCCTGTAGACATTGGCTTGTCCGCGTACCAACGCCTCTTCATGAGTAACAATGCAAAAGGTCTGCTGATGTTCCCGGTTCAGTTTCTTAATCAATTCCGTCATCTTTTCCGCGTTGTCCTTGTCCAGATTGCCCGTCGGCTCATCGCAAAAAACCAGGTCCGGCTCGTTCATCAGGGCCCGCGCCACGGCCACCCGCTGCTGTTCGCCGCCCGAAAGCTGTGAGGGAAAATGCCTGTCACGGCCGCGCAAATCGAGCTCTTCCAGAAGCCGCCCGGCGCGTTTCTTCGCCTCGCCCAAGCTACCTCCCGAAATTTCCGAAGGAAGCAGTAAATTTTCAATCAGCGTCAATTCCGGCAGTAAATGGTAGAACTGAAACACAAAACCCAGATGCCTGTTGCGGAACTCGGCGCACTTATGCTCGGGCAAAGCATGAATGTTTTCTCCCTTGCATTCAACGGTGCCCGAATCCGGCCTGTCCAGCCCCCCAAGCAAATGGAGGAGCGTCGTCTTACCGGAACCGGACCGGCCAATGATAAAACAAACAGAGCCGCGTTTCACTTCCAGGTCCAGGTTGTCAAGAACCGTCAGCGCCCCGCCGGCTGTGCGGTATCGTTTGACCAATCCGCGCGCCTTCAGAAGAATCCCGCCGCTATTCATATCTCAGCGCTTCCACCGGAAGCATTCGCGATGCCCGATGCGAGGGATACCATGCCGCCAGGAGCGCCAGGATGAACGCGCAGGACACGATGACGAAAATATCACCGGTCTGGATTTTTGCTGGAATTTTGTCAAAGTAGTAAATATCCTTCGGAAATACCTCGATACCGGTGGTCTTCTGCAGAAAATCCGCGATCGGATTTAAATTCATCGCCACAAAGAGCCCGAGCAGCGCACCGGCCAGTGTCCCAACCGCTCCGATGAAAAGTCCTTCCATCAGGAAAATGCTCCGGATGCGCGCGCGCGAAAGTCCGAGGGCCTGCAAAATCCCGATGTCCTTTGTTTTCTCAAGCACCACCATGATGAGCGACGAAACAATATTAAAAGCCGCCACCAGAATAATTAGTGAAAGAATAATCGTCATGACCGTTTTCTCGACCTTTAATGCCGCGAAAAAGTTCCGGTTTTGATCAATCCATGTCGAAATGAGCCGGCCCTTGCGCAAGGTCTGTTCCAGCTGTGTGCGGACATTCTCCGAATCATCCACGTTTGCAAGCCTTAAACTGATGCCCGTGACCCTGCCCTCCTCCAAATGAAAGAGCGATTGCGCGCTCTTTACGTCCACTATGCCGAGCGCGGAATCAAAATCATTCATTCCGAAAGCGTAAATTCCCGAAACGACAAAAGACATTGTTGCCGCTTTGGGCGGCAAGAGACCGCGCCGCTCGACATGCGGAGAAATAACGTCCACAACATCGCCCAAATGAACCTGGAGTGTCCAGGCCAGGCTATTCCCCATAAGGATGCGGGGATACGTTTCCTCGCCGATTTTGTACAGTTCGCTTAAATTTGCCGATCCGGCGATCAGGTATTTCTCGATCTGATTCATCTGATCACGCTTGTCGTCAATGCCCTTTACCACGGCGCCAAACGCATTGGTGCTCGATCGAATAATGCCCTGGCCTTCGACAAAAGGCGCGATGGACACAACACCAGGCACCTTTAGCGCTTCCAATTCTTCAAGAGTATCTCCGGCGGCTCTTGTTCCCCCAATTTCCTGAACCGTAACATGGGGCTGCATACCGACAATCTTTTGTTTCAGCTCCGCATCGAATCCGCTCATCACAGCCAAAACTACGATGAGCGCCATTACGCCCACAGCCATGCCCAAGACGGAAATCCAGGTAATCAGCGAAATAAATCCGACCCGCTGTTTTCTCGTCAAATACCGGAACGCTAAAAAAGCTTCAACGCGCATAATCGGTCTACTCAACCTGTTCCTGCTCCTGCGGGCGCATGTGCGGGAAAAAAATCACATCCCGGATCGACTGTTGATTCGTCAAAAGCATGACCATGCGGTCGATTCCGATCCCAAGCCCGCCGGCCGGCGGCATGCCGTATTCCATCGCCGTGAGAAAATCCTCATCCAGCACTTTCCCGTTTTCTTCCAGACGCTGTGATTCCATGCGCGCGCGCTGTTCGACGGGATCGTTCAATTCGGAAAAGGCGTTCGCCAATTCCATACCGCCCATGAATAGTTCGAAGCGATAAACCAGTTTTTCATTCTGTTCATGCCGCTTGGCAAGCGGCGTAGTCACCGTCGGATAATCCAAAACAAAAGTGGGTTGAAAAAGGCCCTGCTCCACAAAATGCCCGAAGGCCTCATTCAAAATATCTACTTCCGGCAAAGCGGGGTCGATTTCCAGTTTAGCCTGCTTGGCCAATTTGCGAATATCACCCTCATACCAGTCCAGCCCGCTTTTTTTGTTTAACTCATCATAAAAACGGATGCGCTTCCACGGCCGCGTTAAATCCAGCGTCTGACCGGCATACTCAATCTGAAGTTTTCCGTGGATCTTCCCGGCCGCACGGGTGAAAATTTCCTCTGTAAGATCCATCATGTCAGTGTAGTCAGCATAGGCTTCGTATATTTCGATCATCGTAAATTCCGGATTATGCCGCGCGGAAATGCCTTCGTTCCGGAAATTCCGGTTGAGCTCAAAAACTTTCTCAAATCCGCCGATCAGAAGCCGCTTCAGATAAAGCTCCGGGGCTACGCGCAGATAAAGATCGATATCGAGCGCGTTATGGTGCGTCTTAAAAGGTTCCGCACGCGCGCCGCCCGGAATGGGCTGCATCATCGGCGTTTCCACTTCCAGAAAACCTTTTTCGATAAGCACGCGCCTCACCTCCGCAATGATCTGCGGGCGTGTATGAAAAACCTTCCGGACCTCCTCATTGGCAATCAAATCCAGATAACGCTGGCGATACCGTACTTCGACATCCTTTAAGCCGTGCCATTTCTCCGGCAATGGCCGGAGCGTTTTTGTAAGCAGTTGAAACTTGTGCACTTCAATGGTGATTTCGCCCATCTTGGACTTGAACAGCCTTCCCTCGACGCCGATGAAATCACCGATATCAAGCGAACCAAAAAGGTCGAATAATTCCTGGCCGGCCAAATCAAGTTTGACGTAGAGCTGTATTTTTTCGCTCTCATCCCTCAAGTCTGCAAACATGGCCTTGCCGTGCCCGCGCTTGGCAACGAGGCGTCCTGCCGCTTTGACCGTCTGATCGGGAGTAAACTGATCGTGCAGAACCTTGGCGAGCGTTCGATCTTTGAAGCGGCTGCCGTAAAGCGAGTATCCTTTTCGCCTTAATTCACCGATTTTATCCAGCCGCTCCTGTATGAGACTGGGGATCTTCGACATCTATCGTAAGAAGCCTTATTAATGTTAAAAGATATTATATGGTAAAAATTTATGAGTAATTATGCCAAGATTGTACAGCGGGGCTTCTCACAAGTCAATTAAACCAACTGTGTTAAGGGTAACGTACGAAAATTGATAAGTTCTCCAACACTCCACGAAGAACTCTCGCGGCCGTTTCATAATTACGGCATTACGGCTTTTTTTATTTCCCGGTAGGATAAACTATTAAGGCGAGGCATCCAGTGGCAAAAGAAACTTCCTTAATTAAACGAACCAAGCTTTCCTATGATCCGGAAGGAGATGTCCTCTACATTTCTTTCGGTGATCCTCAACCCGCCGATGATAGTGATATCACCGACGAAGGAGTTGTCGTACGCCTTCGTGAGGGTCGCATTGTGGGCCTAACTGTCCTAAATGCTAAAAAGAGAGTCATAGATTCCAAAGCTGCGTAGGGCCGGCGTTTTCACAGACACAAATCTCAGATCATTTACTACTTCTAAATTCCTCCACCATCTCACGAAAGCAGACATAAGGATTATTACTAGCCCACAACATCTAGCAACTTTCCATAAGCAGATTGATGGCACGCCGAAAGCAATTGCTCGAAAGGCTCGGAGAAGAAAAAGGGCGACGATAAAGATACTGGTGAAGAAGGAGGTTCATCAGATTTTCTAAAAAAAAGAATTTCTGGTATCGATCACTCAAGGGTTGCCGCCACTTTAGCCACTTGTATTGTGCGCGACGAAGTCACGTTGCTGCTGCCCACAACCGTACTGCCGCTTACATCAGCGCTGTGAAGCGTATAGGTGTAGGTTTGACGAAGTTGATTTATATCAAGAGCTTTAACCCAAGTTCGCCGGTTTCAAAAGTGAGTTTGTTGTAAGCATTGGAGTTGCGACGACGAGACCCTCGAAGTTATCACTACATTTTTGATTGGTTGATACGTTTTGGGGGATAAATTTTCAGCCGATCCAGTCAAGGGACGGCCCCGCTTTGCGTCGCCGTCCCTTGAATCCAGACATCGGGCAAATTTGAACTGGAATAACACAATATCTTGTGTTACATTTTGTACGTTGGAGGTGACACCTATGGGAATCCAGATACTCCCCAGTTCGGAAGTGCGTGACCATATGGCTGAAATCATTAAAAGCATCTCAAAAGAAGGTACTTCCTGTTTCATCACTCAATATGGAAAAGCCCAAGCCGTCATGATCAGTGTCGAGCGTTTCAATGAACTGATCAGTTTGGTGGAAGATGCGCTGGATGAAAAGGACGAGTTCCTTGCTCTCCGTGTTGAAGAAGCCAGAAGGAATTTCAAAAAAACCGGCGGAATAAAGTTTGAGCTATAGTGTTTTTTGGGCTGACCGAAAAGTTCAAAAAGTTTTTGACCAATTGTCTCCGCTTGTCCAAGAACGGGTTACCGTTGCGATTAAAGGGCTAACTTCAAATCCGCGGCCGGCTGGAACTAAAAAACTATCGGGGAAGCTTATAGGCGTATGGCGGGTCCGGATCGGCGATTTCCGGCTTCTCTATGAAATTGACGACAAGTCAAAACGAGTGGTTCTTCTTGACCTTGGACACCGGAGACAAATTTACAGATGAAGGATTCCTTGATTCAGGCGCGGACGATTGCCTTTTCCCTGCGCTCGTGGGTCGGGAAATCGGCCTGAACGTCGAGGAAGGGAAAAAGCAATTTTCCTCTGGCGTTGGTTCCGCGGGCAACGTTTCTTACTTTCATAAGGTGAAAATTGCTTTTAAGCTGCTGAACGCGCATTCTTTCGAATTTGAATGTTATGCCGGGTTTTCAACGGCAATGGATTTGGTAAAATTCGGCCTTCTCGGACGCTACGGCTTCTTCGACCTCTTCAAGCGCTTGAGTTTCGATACCGAAAAGTCAATTGTCGAGATCGCTGCTAATTTGTAGCCTTGCTCTCATCACGGCAGATGTCTGAGAGCTTTATTAAGCGCATCAAGCAGCGATGGAGATGGCGCGCGTGATTTTCTCAAGCTCGGCAAAGCGATTTAGCAATGTGGAAAGCGCGCCGAGATCGGAAGCAACTTGTTCAGCGTACACACCAAGAGCTATGCGCAGGTTATCAGGAATTTCACCCAAAAGCGAAATAGCTGTGGATTTTAATTCAAGGGCAACAGGCCTTTGGTGATCGGCCACGACAATCTTAATGTAATGCGGCAGATTCAGCTCTTCCCTCAGCCTTTCCGCCAAAACAGCTTCTTCATTCTGAGAAACGTTTGCAAACAAGCCCAAAACTTGGTGAACTTCGCTGAGCTTACGTTCAAGCAAAGAACCGATTGTGGGATTCGACAACGCAATTTTCATGTGGTTTAGATAATCCAAGTCGGTAATGATAAGCGTGCTCAAATCCAAGCTTTCAATTTGCTTCAAAATAGATTGCTTTTCAGCTTCCGCTAGTTCGGCAGCGCGATCGACTCGCCCAAATGTATCTTTAAGCAGATCGGGCAGAAGCGAAGGGTAACGATCCGCTAGCACAGCCACGGTCGCAAGTCTGCGTTCAAGTGTTCTACGAAAGAGAATCTGCCCCAAGCGCTCATCAGAAGCGGGGGGAGCTTCTTGCGCGGCGACAAACTGCTCTGCGGGGCTGGAAGCCCCGCCTACGCCAAACCCTGCATCACCCAAAAGGTACTGCCTGCCGCGCTCAATGGATCTTGCAATGGTGGTAATGGGCCGCGCTTGAAGCACGACAAACCGGCCGTCGGAATCGATCGACCATTCCATGTCCACTTGGAAACCGAAGTACTTAGAAAATGCATCAACCGTTTTAGCCGCAAGAGCAATATCGTCAGTTTTAAGAACGGGATTTTTGTCCGCTTCACGCTGCACAATTTTCGTGCCGCCCTTCTCCACGTCTAAAATCACCATCTGTTCCTTCGTGCCGGTTTCAGAAGAAAGCATGTTGTATTGAAAGCCATCGATTTTTTCTTTTGCGACAACGTAAGAGTCAGGACTTGTCACGTCGTGATCGACAAGCCCCTTCGCAAGCCCGTGTGCAGCAGTAATGCGAATGCGGTCTGTCCTCTTCTGAACAGGATCGGTGCTGAAGGAAACACCTGAAACCTTGGCATTGATCATTTCTTCAATGAGAACGCTCTCTGCACCTGATTCCCATACTTCACGAACCGCGCGGTGAACGTCATCAAGGCCGCCAATCACATTGACTGGGGATTTTCTAAGACCGGCCATCGCTTCCTTAAGGCTGTCCTCTCTCAGCCCGGAAGAACGCACCGCAACTGCGCCGAAGACTTGGCCGCGTTTAAGGAAAGACTGGGAGGTTTTGAGAGCATCGCTTTCTTTTGAAAATTGTTCGGCCAATCCAACCACGCCAAGCACCGAGGCTCGCCCTGCCTGAACAATTGCGTCAATGGCCAAAGGATCGCTTACACGCTTCAAATTTTCTAGAATCTTTTTTAATGTGGGACGCAACATGACTTTCCAATGTTCCACCGTACGCTGGTCCGCCTCAAGGAATGAGAGCAAGCCCTCCGCCTGCTCAATAACAATATCACGGTAGCCCAATGCAATTGCCTGTTTGAGTTCTGGCGCAAGTTCATCTGGTCTTCCTCGGTCGTGCCAAAGGCGGAATTCTTCCGCCTGAATCGCGAAACCTTCGGGATAGACGACCGATTCGTCCAATGCGCCAGCCTTTTTAAGCGTTCCGAGCGCTTGAACAATTTCAGCGGAATGCGAAGCTTTGCCGCCAGCAATCGGACGGCTAAACCGGTCTTTTAAGTCTTTTTTCCACACAATGCCCCGCCCTTTTTGCGATTCCACCTCAGATGCGCGCGCTTCCATTAGTTCTTTCATCTTTTCTACCAGATCCGGACGAACTAACTCAGCAGAAATTCCCGCAAGACCGAGGCTCGCTGAAATCCTAAGGAGCCGCGTGAGACCATTTAAGGGATCTAATCTAAAATGTTGAAACTGTCCTTGAAGCTCTTTTTGATAAATGGAAAGCCAAGCCTTGCCAATTTTGATGACTTCATCGATCATTTCCCTTGAGCCTGTGCTCGTTACGGGCGCAGTCCAATCTCCGTTTGCAAGCTGGATCATGTGCTGAAGATGCTCTTGCTGACTCACAATCTCATCCACCATCAAGTAGACTTGCTCAATGTCTTTGCTTTTAGAGGCGGTTTCTTTGTAGTGCTCAACGGCTTCCTTGAAATTTTTAATGGCTTGAAGCGCCTGTGTTCTCAAAAAGCCTACGATGACACCTTTCCTCGCGGGTTCCTTCGCAGCATCGGCAAGGATTTCCTCAAGCGCAGCGATCGGCACGCCGCCTCGATAAATCAGCTCATCGACGATGGCTTTGAGAAGCCCTGGATTCGTAACTTCTTTCAAAAGCGCTTTTAGTTCTTTCAATCTTTCCCGAGAAGGTTCGGCTTCTGCGCCGAAACCAAAGGATTTTCGGTAGCGCTCATACTGTTCAATGGCCTCTTTTTCTTCGGCTCTTGCCAGCAGATAAAGGATTCCATTCTTCGCATCCAAATACACAAGATCGCCTTCCTTTAGAACTTCCTCGGTTTCCGTGTAATCGGAGAGCTCATAATAAGTAATCGGTTCGCCGCCAATTTGAAATTCCCTTTTGACTTCCTCACCCTTAAACCGCTTGAAGTGAAGCTTGCCGTTCCTAAACTCAGCGCCGTTTAAAATGACAGCAGGCTTTTCGTGCTCACGTGAACGAATGGCGGCATGCGACAAAACACTTCCCGTAGTGACGATCACTCCACTTGACATCTTAATGCTTTCGTCATCTTTATTGTCCGTGTAGGCGGCCACGAGAATCCCGTTCTTAAAGTCCTCAGCCTTTTTCCCTTCCACATTAGGAACCAATCGACCGAGACTTTTACCTTGGTTTATCGTGACACCTTCAAGGTATATCCAGCTTACCACTTCGGTTTGAAACGCCTGCGATTTAAGAGTGTCTTTAGAAAATTCGGGTACCAACAGATTCAGGAATGCAGAAAAAGGGAGAAGATTAAAAATCGTTCCAGAAACCCCCGCTTCGTACATATATTTAGGTGTGATCTCGTCGGAGATCTCGCCAGCGATTAAAGCGGCCACGCTTGCTTTCTCATGTTCGCGAAACCATTGTGCGAGGGACTCGCTTGCTGCCATGTTTTGAGGCACGAGAATTTCCTCGAGATCTGCAGGCGAAATAAGGTTGCCACTAGGCAGAAGCTTCCCGCGAAAGCGGTCGTAACGGGACTGATCGAAAGGAAATTCACCCAAAACAGCATAAGCTGACTGAATTGTGAGATCTTCTTTGTGCCTCAAAGCATAAAAGACGACTTGGTCACCCAATAGCGGCAGAGTCAACTGCTCAATGTGGAATGGCCCAACCGCACCAATCGTACGTCGCTGCGTAAAACCTTCCACGGTTCGCGCAACAGCAGCAATATTTCGAAGTTCTTTAAGCTTCGCCGCATCCGCGTCGCCGATGATTTTAAAGAAGCGCTCGATTGGCGAAGCTTTTGAAGCTTCTTCATACGCAGGATTCTTTTGAATTGAACCATCGGAACCAACCAAAAGCGCGCCGCGGGAGAAAAGCAGGCTCAGCTTTTCACTCAATCTATCGAGCGATCTTTGACCTAAATAGGGGGGCAAAACATCAACGCCAACAAAATCGGCTATCGGGGCAAGCTGCCCAATGGTCTGCTCTTTTATCTGCCCCTTTGGTCCGCCAGTCTGAACGACTTGGTGTCTTGAACGAATTAGATAACCGTCCGCCTCTAAATCTCCTGTCAAAATCGTGTGCACCACGTGCAGCTCTGCGCCCTTGCTCTTGTTAATCGCTGTGTCTAAATCAAGCGTTGAAGATAAAGCCTGAATCGCAAACTCGAGTTTCTCCGGCAGTTCATCAATGGAGCTTGCGCCGCTGTCTTTATCGAAATAAGCGTCCAAATGGTAACCTTCCTGATGCACCTTAAAACCCACTTCGGCAAAAGCTTCAGCCAAAGCTTTTATGCGAATGTCGCTTCCCGGCGCAAACGACGGACCGCTATCGGTGTAATTCACTGCCACGCGTCCGCCTTCCTGTACCGGAAGCAAGGCAAACTGAATCCGCGCGCTGTGCGCGCCTAATCTCATGCCCACAATTGCGCGCCTTTCATCGGAAAGAATTAGTGCGTTTTCGGGTGTGAAGAGATTTTTATTTTGATGAACAAGTTGGCCTTTGGCAAATGCCAGCGCGACGTAGTGTGCCGGCAGCGGCGGTTCTTTATCCGGATTTTTTCGCGCATCCAAATAATTAATCGTAATCGAGGATTCATTTTCCTGCGCGCCAAATCCTGCGGCTTCGCTGTCTTTGAGTAATTGTTTAATCACCGCAAACAAGGCTGCGTCTAATTCACTTGTGGGGTTCTGATTCGCAAATTCTAAAAGCTTGTTTTTGTCCTTCTCAGAAAGTTTTCCTAGATGAGAACCGCCATTTACAATCACTGAAAATAGGGTCTTTAAACTGTGATGGGGCTGCAGAGGACCGAAATCCGGGTCGTACTCAACTTCAGGACCCAAATACTTCTCGAGCAAATTGTGCAGCTTTACCCATTTATCAACAAACCCTGGATACGCCAAATTTTTTTTAGTAACGGCTTCTTTTATGAGATTTTTGAGATATCCTGACAAAACATCCGCGGCGGCGTGGTGATGAAATATGGGTGTTCCCTCGGGCGGTTTCTCGCCGGGTGTGCCGCCGACGGGACCAACATAATGGATCTTTGATTTTAATGATTGAATAAACGCCTGAATCTCCTTCCATTCTCCCATGCCAAGAGTCGGAGAAATGGGAGACTCAATCGGAGGGATGTAGAAAGTTCCCGGCGGAATCACATCGCCAGTCGGCGCTGGGCTTGGAGGAATTGCGGGCGTAGGCCCAGTTGGAGGCGCAGAGCCCCTTCTGATTTTTACCGTAAGCATCCTTCTGCCGCCGGTGACGCCTGCAACGATATCCGAAAGATTCCGCACGCCTTTTTGGTGGACGATGTTTAAAAGCTCAGCGAAACTTACGCCTTGCTGCTGTGCTGGAGAATAATGTTCGGCGGGGGTCCCAATAAGTGTGGAGGATTTATCTCCGTCAAAGCGCTCAAGCTCGGATCTGACTGCTTCGGGCAAGCGATCGGTTGTACGCGCGCCCGGAAGCGCTTTTTCCAAACCTTGCTTTAACTGGTTCTCAATCCTTAGGAAAATCTGAGCAACGGCTCGCCCGCCCTCAAGATCGGAAGGCGCTGCGGCAATGTTTTCGAGCGGTTCATCCAAGCGCTGCTTCTTAAAGAGGTTTTCGTACGCATTCAGCATCTGCCGCATCTTTGAAAGAAGATCATTGAAATCGCCGACGGTCTTTTCTTGTTTATTAAGACCAGACAAGACCTCAAAATTAAGCGACTCAAACCGGTCAAACTTCTCCATGAGCTCCTGCGCGTGAGGATTTGCGGCCGGCATCTCTCCTTCGGGCACTTCCATGCGGTAAGTCGTCGGCAAAACCGCTCCTTTCGGGCCCACCTTTGGATCAAATTCATAATACACTTTCTCCTGCTCAACAACATTAAACGCCGCCAAGCGCGGAGAAACCGGTTTTTCTCGGTCCATGATCCAGTGGCGTAACTCATCTGAGGTTCCGATTTGAGGAGACAATTTTAGTTTAAAGAGGTGAAGGGTGGAGTTACCTGTCCCCGCAAGGATATATCCATTGGCAAGGATGGAGGTGGTCCAAACCCATCCATCCAGTTCCTGAGGCTCACCTACTTTTTCAAGTGTGCCGTCATCTCTTTGTTTAAAGAGGTGAAGGGTGCTGTTAT
>JACQQS010000029.1 GCA_016206925.1 Candidatus Omnitrophota bacterium | reverse complement strand
TAATCCGATGACGGCCGACGCCCAGGGAGGCGACCTTGTGGCGTTAGGCACCTCTGAGTTCGGTTTCTCATACAAATTCGTGGCGCGGAAAGAGATCCGTGAGCCAAAGCAGCTCAAAGGAGGAACCGTCGGTGTCGCTGCTTACGGAGGAACTAATCATCTGTCGGTTCGCCTGGCGCTCGCAAAACTCGGACTTTCGGAACGGGACATGACCGTTATTGTCGCGGGGAACACCGCCCAGCGGGTTCAGTCCCTAAGCATTCCTGGCGGGATGACGGCCACAGTCTTATCGCCGCCCTCCCTGTTTAAAGCCGAAAAGGACGGGCTTCCGGTCCTCGTGGACATTCGTGAGTTCGGTGATTACCCTAATAGCTCTCTCGTGACAGCACGATCGCGCATCCAAAGCAACCCGAACGAGGTTCGACGCTTCGTCCGCGCGTGGACCGAGGCCATCGCTTTCTTCAAACAGCGGCCAGTGGAAACCCAAGCGATTCTTCGAAAGTACCTAAGACTCGAAGATTTGGAGATAGTTAAAGCGACTTATGAGTTCTTCGCCTACAAACTCCCGCGGGCGCCACGAATTTCTCAAAAGGCATTCGCGCTGATGTCCGACGGGATGAAAACATTCAACCCGCAAATTGGCAAGGTAACCTTCGAACAAGTCGTTGATATGCGCTTCGTCGATGAGATGGAGAAAGATGGCTTCATCGCCAAACTTTACCGCTAATGAGGATTCCACGGACCTGCTAAACGAGTATTCATATTATTTATTATAGGTAGCTAGCTACTGGACTACTGCTTCAAGATGGTTTGCAGTTCTTTCTGAATCGCCCTCAAAAGGGAAAAATCTACCACTTCGCCGACACTCACTTGCTTTTGGATCTTTGCGTCTTCCCGGATAGCTTCTATCTGTTTCTCGATCTCGATAGTTTTCGCAAAGCCATCTCGGCTAATGAACTGAAGCGACCGGTCGAAGGTTTTTTCCGCGATTTGTCTGGGCATCTTCAAGCGATTGATCAAAAGTTCGATTGATTCCTTACGGTGAGAAACGTAGTAACTCGCCCCTTTGAGCAAGACTTTGATTACGGTTTTTACTTCGTTGGGCTGTTCCCTCAATTTGGAATTCGACACGGTCAAGCCATTGGCGGGAGGCTCGAATTTATCTGTAACATCCGTGAGACGATTAAACCCTTTTCCCTCCGCGACGGCGTCCAACGGGACGGGTAATGTCACTGCTTCGACCCGCCCAGCTATAAGAGCCTGAAGTCGAACATCTTCAACCCCAATCGGAACGATTTGAACATCCTTATCCGGATCCACCCCCCCTGCTGTGAGCATGACCCGGGTTGCCCGATAAATATTACCTCCAAGATAACTCACACCCACTTGTTTTTGTTTCATGTCCTGTCTTTGTTTCATGTCCTGCAACGACCTGATATGCGGGCTCGATACCAATGCATAATTCGCAAATCGCAGGAGGAACATAACTATCTTAATCGGGAAACCTCTCATCGCCGCAGTCATTCCTGCTCCTCCCCCAAAAAGCGTATAGTCGACCTCTCCAGCAACCTGAGCTTGAATGCCCACTTGGCTTCGGACCTGCAATAGGACTGGCCTTAATCCGTTATTTCCGAAGAAACCTTGAGCTTGAGCAGTAAACAAACTAATACCGCCGATTGCTGACGGGTAGACAATTTTCACTTCTTTCAGAGTCTGCCCGCATACGGCCTCGACTAAACAGACTAGGTATGCAGCGACGACAGTCATGGAAACCGTTTTGTATTTCATCATGTCCTCCTGACCGCAGGTTTCCGGTTACTACGCTTTTAGTAACCGCTACTTTGCCACCTCGTGTAAAAAAAAACGGTCGGACACTTCTTCTCCCATTTTTCTTTCTCTGGCTTCCCGATACACGACATTCGCCACCGCCGCAAACTGAATCCCGGCGCCTAGATTGTTAATAAACAGAGTTTTTTCTTGCGGGCTCGAGCGCGCGCGCGCCGATCCAACGACAATTTCGGCCAACTCGGAGAATGCTCTGTAGTCCGGAGCCTTTCCGCCTCCATAGTACGATAGCACTTCGTCATTCGGCAGACTGTAAATTTCACCTCTAGCATCGCGCAGATTAACGACGACAGCATCCGCCTTATTGACCAGACCTGGCTCCGCCTCGTACGACAAAATTGTACTGTAATGTACTCCATCTCGAACCCAATGTTCCATAAGTACCGGCTGCCTGGAATTAGTCGCCGCCGCCACAATGTCAGCCCCGGAGACCGCTTCCGCTGGGGTATTGACCGCGCGGATTTCGACATTTGTCCTGTCGGCCATCTCCCTGCAAAATTTATTTCTATGTTCCGGATTTGGACTGAATACTTTGATCAATTTTAAGCCTCGGACGGCAATAAAACCCAAAATCTGTGTCCGAGCATGATTGCCCGTCCCCAATAGGGCCAGCACTTGTGCATCTTTGCGGGCCAAGTAATCCGCCGCTAAGGCATTGGTTGCTCCTAATCGGAACCAGTCTAACACCGCGTCGGGCATAATGCTCAGAAGCTTCCCACTCTCCGTGTCGAAAAGAAACACCATGCCCACCAGATAGCCATTTTCAACAGCGTTAGACTTTTCTTTGCGTAAGTTCCCGCCGGCCTTAAACCAGTGTGCTAACTGAGACGTTATTCGGACCGCTGCAACGCCTGTGGCCGGCAGAATTCCTTCCATGGATTTCATCAGATAATACAGTCCCGGCTCGCCGAGACTTACATGGACATGGGAACGAGGACGGTTAATAGCCTCTCCTTTACCCAGAACGCGATAGGCCTCACGGCAGCTTTCTACGCATGCTTTCATCGTTAAGATCTTCCAAATTTCATCGCTTTTTAGTAACAACGCCATGGAATTTCCTTTGATTGTTCTCCCGACTAGGTGCTGTTGAGAAACAATTTACCTGGGCGAGTGTTCAGTCCATTACGTTTATAAGCGAAAAGTGTTTGGCGCAAAACAATCTTCGACGTTGAGGGCGTGAGCAATCAATCCCTGTTGAAGGAGGTATTTAATTAGCGTTTCGATGACATGGCGGTTGCGGTCTAGGCCGTAGCCCCAGAGATCCTGCCCTAGTAATTCTTTTTGCTCTCTCACAGCTTCCCCGAACCAGGCTAAACTTAGGCCAAACGCGGATCTGCTATTTAACGTTGAATAAGCTATCGTCTTGGCCTTATCGAACGCCTTGTGTAGACTTGTCGCGATCCAAGGATCGGCTTTATAAATCTCTTCACATAACACCACTGTATGCATAATGGGAAAAATCCCAGTCCCCCGGAAATAATCCGCTTCCACGTCTTTGCAATTGGGAAACAGTCGTTTCAATCGAGGCGGATTTGCCACGAAAGCCTTGGGCATCGACGCCGAAATGATAGCGTCGAGCTCGCCATTGAGGAGCATCTCTTCCGCAATGTCGGCCGATGGCAAGTCTTCAACATAGTATTGCCGGATTATTTCGACCGGGGTTCTCGGCTTGTACCAGTTAAACCACTTTATCGAGTCCAAGGGCACATCGTGGATATTTTCGAGTATTCCTCTGGCCCAGACGCCGGCGGTTTGTTGGAACTCTGCCTGGGCAACCCTTTTGCCAATAAGTTCCTTGGGATCACGGATCTGGCTTTGTAGAGACACGTAAATCGATGAGTGCCGAAACGCACGCGCAGGAAAGACCGGAATAGCAATGAAATCAGATTTTTTTGACTTGGATATCAAATAAGATGCAAGAGACATTTCTGACGCCTCGAACTCTCGATAGTTCAGCATCCGAACCCAAATTTCGTGCGGCGGCAAAATGAGCCAGTTGAGTTCAAGCCCTTCAGGCTTTACCCTTCCGTCGATCAGAGGCCACGTTCTATCGTAGGCGCCACAAGCAAAGGTCAAATTTCGCCGCAACGTTTAGTCATCTCTTCATGACGGGCAGGCAGGCGAACCCCGCCTTTCGTTGAGTCTTGGACAGGCAAGTAACATCCGGAATTTCTGCCGCAACTATGCCTTGATTTTGTTTCTCTCCAGCTTCGTCCCGGTTTCTAAGTATCGTCCCTCGACGGCCATGTTGGCCTCCTCTTCCCACTCGTCATCCCATTGGCCCAGGGAATATCCAAACCAGGGATTCTCCGGGCGAAGGGCAGGAAATCCTAGCTCTTCCCAGATTTGCTTCGCTCTTTCCATATACTCTCGCTTCGGCAGCGAAATTGGTGGGAAAGGCTCTT
>JACQQS010000028.1 GCA_016206925.1 Candidatus Omnitrophota bacterium | reverse complement strand
CCGTATCTTAAAAAGACTGGGGCTGAAACATCCGCGCTTCTGGTTATTCAAAGAACAACGTACCCTTCCTTAATTTCAGATCTGGCCTCTCACGAAAACCCAGTAGACGAAAATCGCCAACGCCGAAGTGTCGAAAATGAGTTGGTATCAGCAAGACTTCAAGGCCCTTCCAATATACGGAATAACCTTCTACGAAATGATATCTCCTTGTGTAATCACAATCTGAATAAGGGCTAATGTAAGGCGTATCAATATAAACCAAGTCCGTATCTTTAGGATCCAAGTCGAAAACGTCCTTGCAGAAGGATTTGTTTTGTTTCCCGTTGGAGAAAACGGCCTGATTGAAAAGTTTTACCGCTTGCAGGAATTGGTCCCTCATGGTCAGTTTAAGATCCTTCCGGCCATCCCACCCTTTTTTCCCCGTAAAAGTGAAGATTCCCCGCGGTCTCTTTTTCATGCAGGCACGAGCCGCAGCGGCAAGAACCAATGAGCGTTTCAAAGACCCATTAAACTGGGATGCATTAGCCCATAAATTGTCTAAAAACTCACAATCTTCCTGGTCAAAATATAAATTGTTAAAAGTTCGGCGAACAAAATCTGGTGCTTGTCTAGGTTTGCGCAACAACTCCGTAATATCTTGATCAGATAGAGTCGTTGAATTGTTCTCCACAAGAGCGCGCGTGGTGTGATAAGAGAATTTTAAAAAATCGTTCGTTAAAACCCTTTTGCCCATTTCTTTGAAAGCATACGCAACACATCCGCTGCCCGAAAACGCATCGAGTGCTGTATTAAACTTCAAATTTTTAGTGTTCTGCGTTATGAATGGGAGTAAATTTTGTTTACTGCCCATGTATTTCGTATCTGGAAATGTCATGACATTTCCAACGGCGCGTAAAAATTTGAAACTATGAGTTCCCTAACAGCGCCTCTCTTGTTACCTTTGCAGTTTATAAAACGCGATGCCTCTACAATGCGCGTATTAAATCCTTCGTATAAATCCACGACAACCGGGTGATAGGAATTACTCAACAGAATTTTACAACCGCGCCGGTGCAGATTTTTGAATAAAGAGGCTAGGCGCACGTGATCCTCTTCATAAAAAAAATTCTTCGTATAGCGTTTAAAATCGGAATACTTACTAATGGGCAAATAAGGCGGATCCAGGTAGATAAAATCTCCATGCTTTGCTTCTACCATTAGTAGTTGATGGTAATCAATGCAACGAACCTCGGCAAATTGCAATAAATCACTCGCCCTGAATAAATTTTCTTCGTCTGCCAAGTTCACATTCTTGAAATGGCCAAAAGGCGTGTTAAATCGCCCTTGTTTGTTAACACGGTATAAGCCGTTGAAACAGGTTTTATTCAAATACAAAAACCTCGCAGCCCTTTCTATATTCGAAAGCTTGGTAGGATCCATAGCTCTGATTTTATAGTATTCATTTTCTCCAACCTTGAATTCAACCAACGCCAGAAGCAACTTTTTAGGGGAGGTTTGAACAATGCGATAACAATTAACCAATTCTTCATTAGCATCAGCGAGAATTGCTGAAGATGGGCCTGTATCAAAAAATAATGCGCCACCCCCTAGAAATGGCTCGAAATAACGGTTAAAAGAATTGGGAATCATTTTTCGCAACACGGGCAGAAGCTGAGATTTCCCTCCCGCCCATTTTATGAATGGTTTTACTCCGGTAGGAATCTTCGTATGGGATAGAGATGCTATTGGGTCAAAAAGTTCCGGCTGATCAAGAATTGCGCGTCGCATTCGGTTGCCTCTACTTTGAAATATGCATTACCACTGGATGCTTTTTAAAAAACAATTTACATCAATTTTATCGGCTAAAAACCGCTTGGCCTGACAAATCACTTACGGCGGTTATAGGGCGACTGGTTCGTCGGAGCAAGAGAGATGCTCTTTTCCAATGCCTTAGCGTATACCCCTGCGACCGGCCTGCCAAGTTTTAACCCGATAACGCGCGTAGGTGTATTTTGATTTGCCAGATTTTTCAATGATCTTACTTCCTGTGCGGACCAATGCTTTCCAGCATTCCTTATGTACTTAGCCATCACTTACCTCATTATAGATTTGGTATTGCAGTAACAACGATTCCTTGAATGCGAAAATTCTTTGTTAGAACAATAGGTTTGTGTTGTCTGTTTTTTGATTTTGGTTTTAAGACAATCGCGTGAGGAGATGGGTGTAATTCTTTGATCGTCGCTTCATCATCAATTAGCGCGACAACTGAATCGCCCGCTGTGGCCGTGGCCTGTTGGCGAACCAATACAATATCTCCGTCGTTAATTCCGCTCAAATCCATAGAATCCCCTTTGGCCCTTAATAAAAAATACTTTGCCGGTGGTTTAGCCAGGTCGGTCGAAACAGGAATCATGGCTTCGATATTTTCATCTGCCAAAATTGGGATACCACACGCAACTGTTCCGACCAGCGGAACATTGACCGTTTTCGCGCTCGTTGTATCGCCTTCTGTGGCTTTCACAAGCTGCAGGCTTCCGTTTTGCCTGCGCCGTAGAAATCCTTTCAGAATTAAACGTTCAATAATCAAAGCAGAGGATCGTGGAGACCTATAACCAAGCGTCTTCATAAGATCCCGGGTTGACGGAAATTTGCCTCTGTGAACAAAAGTGTTCCGGATTTCACGAATAGCTTGCAATTCTTTTTCAGTTACCACGTACTTCATATGTATACAGCAGTATACGTATTGAATGCTTACTGTCAACATGATTATAACTGGCCGGCCAAGTACATGAATTTCATAGTGAATGTCATAACGTCTGCGCAAAGATGACGGAGCAATCTATCCCCGCACATTTGGAAAAGAAATTTAAGGTTGAGGCGAAATGGGCCGCCAATTCTCGTCGCCAAATGTGTCTTCCCACATATCTTTTCGAATCCACAGATAGAGGTTAAATCCGGGACGGAGGGCGAAAGGCATTTCCAGTTTGTGATGGGTAACTCCATAGATTTTCTTTGTTTCGACATGCTGGGTGTCTTCGGTAATGAGGAAAGGGTGGTCCTCGAGGCCGGGAGTCAGCTTGGCGTAATAACCGACTGTTTTGTGATCTCTCAAATCCCAGGGAAGCGGCCAATAACTGGGCGAAAATATCGCAGTCTTGGTCTCGTCGCCATATTTCGCTCTGAAAACATTCCAAATCGGAAAAAAATTCCGGTAAGAACGATGGGTTTGGACGTAAACCATCGGCAAAGCATCATCATCGTACCGCAAGAAATTGACTTCGGCGCTGCGAATGCCGCCTCCCGCTATAAGGATCCATAGAACGACGGCAAAAATCCTTTGGCCGGTCTTTGTGGTTATCCAAATGCCCGCCGCATCGCCGACGGCCGCTCCTGCTGTGAGGATTGCGGGCAGCAGGATATTGAGCACGAGCCAGGGCGTTTTGTAGGGAATCAAAGAATAGGCCAGAAAAGTGAGAACAGTCCAGCCGGATAGAAAGAGAAGAAAAAAACCCCGCTTTTGAACAGCGCGCGCCAATCCGAAGAGCGTTAAAGCCAGCACGGGAAGTTCGAATTGCAGAATGATTTTGAAGTAATAAAGAAAACCTTTAACGTGATCATAACGGCTTCGGTCCCGCCAATGAAACAAGCTTTCACCGGCAGCCCAGGGCCCGCTTGGATTTTGAAAGAAGGATGAATAGAGCAGCAGGTAAATCAACAGAAATACGCAAAGCCCAAGCCCTGCATAAATAGCCAGTATGGCCGCATCAACCGCGTCTGGAAGTTTAATGGATTTGCGGCCCGGTGGTGCGTCCCTCCGGCGGGCCAGCCAGGAGACGGCTCCGGCAGCCGAGAGGCAGGCCAGCGTGATTACAAAAGTTTCCTTGATGGTGATGAGAAGCGCCATTGACAATGCGGCCGGTATCAGGAAACGTGTGTTGCGCTTTTCGCAAAGATAATAAATGGAGACGAACAAGGCCAAGGTCGCCGCCGTGAAATAAATTTCATGGATGAAAGTTCTCGAAAAGTAAATGATATTCGGCGAAAATCCCATGAGTACAAGCGCCGTCAGCACCCCCGGCTTCTTTAAGCGGTTTTTCAGGCAGAAAAGCAAAGTCAGTTGAGCCACGCTGAAGAGTACGGGAGAAAGTCGCAGGACAAAATCTGAGAATCCGAACAGCTTCACCAGCAGGACAGTGAAAAAGTAAATGAAAGGGCCGTGGTAATTTTCGGGATCGTAGGCGTATTTGCCGTGCCGGAGGAGCTCGAGCAGGAAATGCGCATTCACCCCTTCGTCATTATGAAACGGTTTGAGCCACAGGAGGCACAGCCGGAGGTCAGCGGCCAGAATTAGAATGACGGCAGAGAAAAAAATAAAACTGCTTTTCCGAATATCCGGATCAACCGGCGCGTCTGAAGATTTCATAGTTTTTCGCTTTAAATAGCCTCGCAAAAGAAGGCGGGGGTTCCCAGTTTTCCATTTTAAATTCTTTTTTCTCGGCCGGCCCGAAAATAACGTAATCAATTCCTGCCTGCTTCAGGCGGTCTTCGTTTTCTTTCGGGTTCAAGTAAAACTGCTTAACTTCGGCCTCCCGCCAGGTGTCGTCGATTCCGTGCGACCAAAGCCAGCCGGGATAACCGGCGTAGGACTTTCGCCCCGCTAAAAATGTAATTTGGTTTGTAACCGGCCCGCCTAGAATAACGGAGCCAGCCGGCGTCAGCTTGCCGAGCGATTCACCGATCATCATTTCCTCCCGCGAATAGATCAGCCCTGCATCCAGGTCGGGAATGGAAAGCCGGTAAACAGTCAACGCACCGGAAAGGGTAGTGAGGAGGAATGCCAGAGCGGTAAGAAAGACTTTCGGAATTTTATTTGAGATGAGCGTCTGGGAGAAAAACTGCGCAACCAGCGGAATCGACGCCACATACCAGGTAAGTATGATTTTAATATTGTCCCAATCCCACGGGGCAAACTGGATCAGGTTTGCGGCGATGAATACGGCAAGCGCTCCCGCCATGAACAGGCGGCTTTTTTTGGGTAATTTCGCCTTCCACACGCTCAGGACATAGATCGGCAGGAACGCCCCCAAGTTTCTTGCCCAGAAGACCAGAATGTTTTCTCCCTTGGCCATCCATCCGAAATTAAACTTAAGCGCCCCGCCAAGTTTATTCGGGGCCAGAATAATATGGATCCACTGGGGCAGCGCCAGGACAACGGCCGGCAGGAAAAAGTAAAGCCATTTCCTTGAAGGAAACAACATCATGAGTGCTGCCGCGTAGATCATGACGGAAATATAGGTATGACCGTGGAAAAAAGGGAGGCCGCCGGCAAAAAGTCCCGCCCAGATGAATTCTTCTTTTCTGCCGATGTGAATTCCCCACCACAGGAGGCAGAGAATAAAAAGGGTCATCGGCAGGCCGAAAAGGAGCGTGCGTTGGGGGACGATCAGCGCCGAGATGAAATTCATCCAATGGAAATGCTGACCCGGAATGTTTCCGGTCAGATCGTAGGGGGGCGGGAGAAGCGTCCGAAGCAGATATGGAATATCCAGCTCGTGACCGATGATCAGGTGCACAAACCCCAGTCCGCCGTTAAAAAGCAGGAGTGCGATGCCCAGCCAGGGAGTGGAACCGGTGTTCTTGGTGAGATGCGCGGTGTAAAAGGCCAGCGCCGCCAGCGTGATTAAAATAAAGACAAACGATTGTACGTTCAGAAATTGAAATACCGGGGCTCCAAATTTTACGAATACGGCGGAGAAAAGATTTGCTAGAAACGGATAATAAAGAGCGGTGCCCGCAAAAGAGGGGTCTTCGGGCGGGAAGTTGTTGCCGGAAGCAAAAGATGTTATTTGGGCCAGGTGCCAGACCAGATCGCCGCCGTTATTCGGAATACCGGTCAGCAAGCCTATCGGTTTGACGATGGCAACTTTGGATGCCAGTCGAAAAATGAGCAAGAGGATCGCGCCGGCGGCCGCGATGTGCATCCAGGTTTTCGGCTGCCCCAGCGCCTTTTTGCCATTCTTGACGGCATTCCTGAAATCGGATTCCCACTGCTTGTTTTTCAAGGCAAACCGGATTCCGGTTCCGAGGGTCATCGCGAGGGCGGTTGTCATCGAAACAAAATTGAAGCCCAGAGCCAGGGAAAGCAAGTACACGAGCCAGGTGAATAGGACGTGGCCCATCAGAAAACCCCAGACGAGGCGCTCTTTAAAACTCAAGCGTTGGTTCAAAGAAAAAGTCAGTTGATAACCTGTCCAGAAAGGGAATATGAGCGCTGAAAGAATCATGTTTATTAAGTTTCCAATCGTCCTATTGAAGGATTATCGTCCTTGAAACAGAGCTAATTTAGTAGCCGGGGCGTCTCGCTGCAGGGCTAGAAGCCCCGCCTACGCCTTCGCGATGGCAATTTCTGGGGTTATAAGCCGGATTAATTTTACCGAAATTTTGACAGGAGCATTTCGGTATGGCAGATTTAAGACGTGGGGTAAAAAAACACCAAGGGGAAAAACATGGAGCGCAAATCACAAGAACAATGTCCCGATCGAACACTCCTGCACGCCTATCTTGAGAACCGCCTCTTCGGTTCGCACAATGTGAGTATTCTTGAGCACATTAAATACTGCAGCCCCTGTCTTTGGCAATTAGCATCTCTGCAAGCCCGGGCAAAGATTAAACCCGCTGAGAAAGCCCCCGCTCCCCGTTATCCCTCACTGGTTTCGTAAGCTCCGGTTGGCGTGACGATCGCGTAGGCGGGGCGTCTCGCCCCGCGTCATTCCCGCCGCGCCGACCGTGCGCCGAACCGACCGTTCGCCGCGCCGACCGCGCGGTGCCGTCGGACCGAGCGCCCGACCGCCGCTTGAACAACCGGCTACGTTTTGAAATTTTAGCGCTTTTCTCAACAGGAAGAATCGAGTACAATTTGCGGCGGTGCAGCCATGAAGAACGGGAAAGACATTTTGGAGTACGCAGATCGGTACTGGAAAAAGCATCCGGAAGAGAAGGACATTTTTGAACTTTTCCAGACCTCTGAGAAAGAATATTACGAAGCTTTGAGGCATATGGGCATCCTGCCTTTTGAAGACCTCCGCCTGGAACCCTCCAACTCTGCCGAAGTTCAGTTTAATGCCGACGTATCAGCAACTCATTGACGGCCTCAAAGATCCCAAAGAGGCGCAGCAATTGCGGATCGGTCTGATTAGAAAAATCGAAGGACATACGGAACGCCCGCTCATTGTTTACGCTTCAAGTTTTTTAAAACCTTCGCCCGCGGCCATGCTGGCAAGTATGGATGAAGCCGATATCGTGGGCTTCTCCGATTTGATCGAAGGCATTTCGAGCGATGCCATTGATGTCTTCATTCACAGCCCGGGCGGTTCTGCCGAGGCCGCGGAACGAATCGTCAATCTTCTTCGTTCCAATTTTAAGGCTGTTCGTTTCCTCGTCCCGCATTCGGCTTACAGTGCCGCGACGCTGCTCGTCCTTTCCGGCGATGAGATTGGATTAAGCGAAAAGTCCGCGCTGGGCCCCATTGATCCCCAAATCCTCGATCCTTACACCCGCCGCTATGTTCCGGCGCAAGCCCTTCTTAAAGGTTTCCAGGAGGCGAGAAAGATTCTTGAAAAGGAAGGGCCCAAAGCCATGCCCGTTTATCTGCCGCTCCAGGAGGACGTGTGGACGAATCCGGAGATCATCCAAGAAACGATCTGATCGCTATTCAAGGTCTTGCCGCCGGCTGCATTGTCGGCATTTTTGACTGGGAACGGGCCGTGAGTCAAAAAGTTGTAATCGATCTCGAACTGCCCTGCGATGCCCGCCGAGCTTCTCAAAACGATCGTATCGAAGACACGCTTGACTACAAGAGGATCTCAAAATCGGTCATTTCATTTGTCGAGCAAAGCAGATTTTATCTGGTTGAAACGCTGGCCGAGAACATTGCCTCCTTTTGCATAAACAAGTTTCGAGTCAAACATATTAAAGTCCGCGTGAGCAAGCCCGGAGCGCTTCGCGGTGCCGAAAATGTCAGCGTTACCGTTTTCCGGGAAATTTCCGACTATCTCCCGGATGCGGCAACGACCGTCTATTTGAGCATCGGATCAAATATTGATCCGGAAAGAAACATCGGCGAAGCCATCCGGCTGCTTCAAGAATCTTTTTTTGTTAACGAAGTCTCTCAAATTTATGAAACACTGCCTTACGGTGCGGCAAATCAGCCGAAGTACTGGAATTTAATCATGGAGCTCCGGACCGAGCTGTCTGAAACGGAACTGAAAGACCAGTTGTTGCATCTGGAAAACCACTTGGGCCGTATCCGCTCGGAAGATAAGTTTGCTTCGAGAAATATCGATATCGACATTTTGATTTTTGGCAAGCATTGGCACACCGGGAGCGCTTCGGAAGAGTCTTCACTTGTTGACAGGGCGTTTATTTTGGTACCGCTTGCGGAGATTAGGCCAGATTTGATTGAGCCGGGAACCGGATCAACAATTCAGGAACATTTGGCATCAAAGGCATTTGCCGAAGAACCGGTTAGACGCTTGGGTGATTGGGCAGAAGTTTGTTCGGGGGCCGTCCAAAAAGTTTCGCGTTCCTGATTTTTCATCGAGCGGCCGCCGTCCACGGCGAGAATTTGTCCCGTTACGTAGGGTGCATCCATCAATAAAAACGCTACGGCTTCCGCGATATCGGTTGCATTTCCCGGCCGGCCCAGCGGAATCTCTTTTAGAAGCCCGCCTTTTTTATCATCGGTGTAATTCTCCGGAAAAGTAATGGCGCCGGGCGCGACCGCATTGACGCGTATTTGCGGCGCGAGCGCAAGTGCGAGGCCTTTTGTGATCGCATTCAAAGCCGCCTTGGAAACGCAGTACGGGATACGGTCCCTTAAAAGTGGTTGATTTCCGTAGAGATCGCTGATATTGACAATCGCGCCGCCGGTTTTTTTCAGCGCTTCTGAAGCGGCTTGAATTAAAAAGAAAGGCCCGCGCGCGTTCGTATTGAGGATTTGATCCCAGTCTGTCTCGTTGATATTGCCCAGCGGGGTTTCCGTAAAAACCGAAGCGTTATTGATGAGGATATCGAGCAAACCAAATTCACGGATGACCTGCTCAATAAGTTTGGAAGCGCTGCCGGGCTTGGCGAGATCATACGAATATAGTTTTGCAGAAATGCCTGCCGACTCAATTTCCTTGACGGCCTCCTCCGCGTGCTGGCGTGAGGAATGATAGGTTAATGCCAAACGTGCGCCCGCGCTGCCCAGTTTCATGGCGATGGATTGGCCGATGCGGCTTGTTCCGCCGGTGATGAGTGCGACTTTTTTTTGCAATTGTTTTGGCATTTTCTCGTCCCGCACAGGCACCTCGAAAAGAGCGGGTCTTGCGTGGGCGGGAATCCAGTCTACTACAGATTCCCGCTTGCGCGGGAATGACTTTCGTATAAAATTTTAGGTTCTCCTCTAACCCCTAATGTATTAAAATACCCCGCCATCAACATTGCTTTCAGGATAAGGAATTTTGATTACTAAGGATGAGCAAATGCCTTCCGGAGTTTTGAACCCATCTCGAATGCGCCTACGTTTTTTATCATCCGTTGCCTTTATTATGCTGACCGGCTGTCTCAGGCTTGAGCCGGTCTCTCTTCTTACGGAAGAAGGCAAGCTCCCCGCAATCCTCAATTGGTCCGAATGCGCCGCCTTCTCGGAAAAAGACCATCCGGAGCTTCTTGCGGCTAGAGAGGCGGTCAAACAAGCCCGGGCGGCCTGGATGCAATCTTTCGAGGGTTTTCTTCCCGACGCCAGCGCTGAATTTGAACGAACCAGGAGACAGGTGGACGACGCCAAAGCAACGAACAGCTTTTCGTTTGCCACCTCCGTTTCCGAAGAATGGTTTTCCGGATTTGAAAATACGGCGGAGGTGCTCAGGGCAAGGCGAAATTTCCGCGCCGAGAAATTCAATTACGACGATATAGAATCACGAATTGCACTAGAGACAAGGCAGGCATTCGTCCGATTGCTGCATGCCCAGGAACTGGCTGTGCTGCGGAATTTTATTGCCGAGCGCAGGAAGTTGAATGAGGAAATCGTACGGCTTCGCTACGAGGGCGGACGGGAGCACCGCGGATCATTGAAACGGGCCGAAGCGATATATAACGAAGCGATGTTCGATGTGCGCGAAGCGGAGCGGAGTATTATCACTGAACGAAATGCGCTGGCGCGCGAGCTGGGAGGCCGGTACGAAATGGAGCCGGCTGTTTCCGGAGATCTTGAGATCATGATTTCCTCCGCACCCGAAAGCCGGCCTGATTTTGCCGCGCTTGCCGAAATCATCCCGTCCGTTTTAAGAAGGAGAGAGCTAAAAGACGCTGCGGGTGCCAATGTGATCGCAGAACAATCCGATTTTTGGCCGACGGTTACGGGTTCCGCCAGTTATGCCAATTCAGGCCGGACTCCAGATATGAACACGCGCACCTGGGATGCCGGTTTCAGCATTAACTTTCCTATCTTCAGCGGCGGTGAGGAATTGGCCGGTCTCTATTCGGCGCGCTCCGACCAGCGCGAAGCTTTCTACACGCTTAAGGATGTGCGCGATTCGGCTTATGCGGATCTGATAGAAAAGTGGACGGAATTCCTGAATGCCGTTGAATTTGTCGAGGTGCGTAAAAAGTTTCTCGGTGCTTCGGTCGAGCGTGCCGAGATATCGAGTATTCAATATCAGGACGGCCTCGTTTCATTTAAGGATTGGGATGATATCGAACAGGAGCTGGTGAACAGCCGCATTGCTCTGCTAAACGCATTGCGTGATGCCGTTTTAGCGGAAGCGGACTGGCTCCGCAGTCAAGGTCTTTCGTTCGATGCCTACCGTGCTTAATTACGCCAAAAAATATTGGCGCTTTGTGCTGGCCGTACTGGTTGTGTTTTTCGTGATAAGAAGCTGCTCCAAAAAATCGGCCGAGGGTGAATTTACCTGGGAGGTTGTGAGAAAAGTCCGCGTTGAGAAGGGGTCGGTTATCCTGAATATATCGGCTACGGGCGAGATCAAGCCGCAGAACCGTCTTGAAGTAAGGCCACCGATCGCCGGGCGGGTTGAGGAAATTTATGTGAAGGAAGGCAATGAAGTAAAAAAGGGGGATCTGCTGGCTGAACTGAGTTCAACCGAGAGAGCTGCGATGCTGGATGCCGCGCGTGCAAAAGGGGGAGAGGCGATGGAATATTGGAAGGAAACGTATCGCCCCACACCTTTGATTGCTCCTATTGACGGCACGATCATTGTGCGGGCTGTGGAGCCGGGCCAAACGGTTGACGATGGCGTTGCGGTCGTGGTCATTTCAGACCGGCTGATTGTAGATGCCTCCGTGAATGAAACGGATGTCGGCTACGTTAAAATCGGGCAAGAAGCCGCCGTCATTCTGGACGCTTATCCGGAGCGCTCGTTTTCGGGAAAGGTAGATCATATTGCTTTTGAAGCGGTGCTTGAGCAAAATGTGAATATTTACCATGTTGACGTGCTCCCAGAGGATTTGGATCCGATATTTCGGTCCGGCATGACGGCGCAGGTTACGATTCGCGCGGCGGAGAAGCACGATGTTTTGACGCTTCCACAGGAGGCTGTGTTGGTCTGTCCGGAGACCGGCCGATTCCGCACCGGCGCGAACTGCGTTGCCTCCGGAGTGAAAAAGGGACAACCCGTTTGGAAGGAAATCGACATCGGGCTTCTCACCGGTTCCATCGTTGAAGTAAATTCCGGGCTTAAGGAGAGCGAAACCGTTCTGGCGTTACGGAAAAAGAAGAACGAGAAAGGTTCCGGCCAACGCAGTTTCAGCGCGTTTGGCGGACGCAGGCGCGGCGGTTCGTGATCCAGTTAAAAGGCATATCCAAAGTCTATCGATTAGGCTTGGTTCGAGTTGAGGCTTTAAAGTCCGTCGATTTGGAAATCCGGCAGGGGGAGTTTGCGGCCATAACGGGCCCGTCAGGGTCGGGCAAATCTACGTTGCTTCATTTGCTGGGCCTTCTGGACCGGCCGAGCGGGGGAACCTATCTGTTTGACGGAAGGGAAATCAGCTCGTTAAGTGATGACGAACGTACGGCGCTCAGGAGCCGCGCGATCGGATTCGTATTCCAGCAGTTCAGCCTTCTTCCGCGAACTACGGCGGAGCAAAATGTCGCTCTTCCGCTCATGTATTCAGGCCGCCGGAGCGGCATTCACCGCGCGCGCAGCCTTTTGGATGACGTCGGCCTGTCGGACCGCCGGCATCATTTTCCCAACCAGCTTTCCGGCGGACAGCAGCAGCGCGTGGCTATCGCGCGTTCGCTCGTTAATAAGCCCAAGATCATTCTTGCGGACGAGCCTACGGGTAATCTGGATTCATCCGCCCGCGACGAAATTCTTTCGATATTTGAGCGGCTTCATCGTAACGGGTTTACCCTGATCATCGTTACGCATGAAGAGGAAGTGAGCCGGAGAGCCGACCGCATCATCCGCATGAAGGACGGCCATATTGTCGAAGATAAGAAAAACAATTTGTCCGCCGTCATTGCGAGGAGCGCCGAAGGCGCGACGCCGCTTGATCAAGCGCCGGTCGGGCGCTTGGACCAGCGGCACCGAACGGTCGGTTCGGCGAAGCAATCCGACAAGGATGTCGCTGCGAGGGCGCAGAGCGCCCGAAGCAGTCTCCGTTCTGAGACGGAGATCGCCACGACTCCTTCGGAGTCTCGCGACGCTTCGCGGACTGCTTTGCCCCTTACGGGGCTCGCAATGACCGAAATCGCCGGTCTTACCTGGAACGAGATTGCCGACCATTTTCGGCAGGCGCTGATTATGCTCAAGGCGCATCGCATGCGTTCATTTCTCTCCATGCTGGGCGTGATGATCGGCGTGGCCTGCCTTATCTCGATGCTTTCCATCGGCGAGGGGGCGAAGGCGCAGATAGCCGAAGAACTTTCTTCTCTGGGATCAAACCTGCTTTCGGTCAGGCCCGGCTCCGGAAGCGTCCGGGGTTCGGTGCGAATGATGGTTGGCGAGGTGGCCAGGTTCACGATGGACGATCTCGCCGCCATTCGAGAGAAAATTTCCGGAATCCGTGCGGTATCCGGCTATGTCGGTAAGTACAGCCGCATTACTTACAAGAGCAAGAACTGGAAAACCGAAGTCACCGGTGTGTCGACGGAATACATTGATATGCTTTCTTTGGAGCCGACGATCGGACGGCGGTTTACCAGGGAAGAAGATCTCAGAAGAGAAAGAGTGGCACTGCTTGGGCCGACCGTTTACCGTGAATTATTCGGCAGCGAGGATCCGGTCGGAAAAACCATCCGCATTGACCGGCTCGAATTTCAGGTGCTCGGCGTGCTTGCGGAAAAAGGCGGCAGTTCATTCCGGGATCGGGATGATGTTTTGCTCGTTCCGCTCTACACGGCCCTTTCCCGCCTAAAGGGCACGCGGTATCTCGATCAGATTCAGGTGGAAGCGGCCACGAGCGATGATATTTATCATGTCATGGAATCGTTGAAGGAATTACTGAAGAGAAGGCACCGGATAAAGACGTCGGATGAGAATGCGGAGGCTTTTTATGTGCGCAATATGGCAGATATTCAGGAAGCCATGTCTCAGAGCACGCGGATTTTCTCCACGCTGCTCGGTGCGGTGGCGGCTGTTTCACTTCTGGTCGGAGGGATTGGAATTATGAATGTTATGCTGGTTTCCGTCACGGAACGTACACGTGAAATCGGCATACGAAAAGCGGTGGGTGCACGGAACCGGGATGTGCTTTCGCAATTTCTGGTGGAGTCCACGGTGCTGAGCGGGGTCGGCGGAATTTCCGGCGTTATACTCGGCATTCTGGTGTCCTGGGCGATTGCGGCTGCGGCGGACTGGCCGGTGCTGATTTCCGTTCAATCCAACTTTTTGGGTTTCCTTTTTTCCGCCTTGCTGGGTATTGGATTCGGCGTCTGGCCCGCCTACCGCGCTAGCCGGCTCGACCCGATTGAATCCCTTCGCTACGAATAAATTAATGGAATAACTATCGACAATTTGTCGACGATTGGAATTAATTTAGGGAAAGGCACCAAGAAATTTTTGGGCGAGTTGAAGAAAATAGTCGGCGTGAATAATTTGTTTTTCTGCTTGCTCTTTAGATAGGCCAGGACCGGAGTCGTAATCGCTAATATTTCGGTTTTGATGGCCCTCAACCAAGTATTGATGAAACTCTTCGGATATTTTTCTGCTTTTAACAAATTGCTTTCCAAAAGCCGCTAATACACCCGAATGTTTGGAAAACGACAGACCTTCACTCAAAAGCAAAGCTTCTGCAAGATAGAACATTGTGTAATAGGCTCGCGAAACGGAAAAATTGTAGTATTTCTGAAAGCAGTTTGGCTGCTTCCAAACTCTCCTGAGCTTTATGTAACAATGCTGCTTGTTCGGAATTCATGCAGCGATTCCTTCTCGCCGCACATTAAGGAACAAAGGACTTTGCTCTTTAGTAAAACGGTCGCGAGAAACAAACGTGCAAGAAACAAGCGTATCGTATTTCAGCGATAAGCGCGAAATGGTTTTGCTTGTTTTAGCGATTTCATCCCCGGCGTCAACGCGGTCGTTTAATACGACCAATACATCGATATCAGATCCTTCCTCTGCATCGCCTCTGGCTTGCGAGCCGTATAAAATGACTTGATTGAGGCGGGGGCCGTATGCCTGTTCCAGGTAATTATGAAGTTCATTGATTATAATTCGTACTTGATCGCTCACGCTCATTCTCCTTGATTAAGGCACAGCGTCACGAATGATAGCATAAACTATTTTTGAATGCATCTATCCTTTATTCGAAGTTATTTACAATTTGTTAATGGCACCTTACAATCCGACAAAATAGGAATCAAAACTACGGTGGTTTAAGCAAGAGTTAAGGAGCAGAAATGAAAACGAAAAAAATTACCGTTGTTAAAAACAGGCTGCCGGCGAATCTGCCGAACGTGAAAACGTACGCCGCCCTCCGCGCGCGGGTAAGGAAAATTCTTGCTCTAGGTTGGCTGAGAATAAAAGAGATCAAATTAACAATGGATTGGGAAACAGGGAGGTCTCTCTATGCCCACGTTTATCAAAATGGAGGCCGCGCTGCTTACGGTAAAGAAGTAATTCTAAAACTTGCTCACGATCTTGGGATTAGTGACGATGTTCTTTATAAGGCAAAGCATATCTACGAGGCTTATCCAATTTCCGCGCCAGCGCGGAAATTGACGGCAAGGCATTATGACGCACTAGCGAGAATTTCCAACAAGAAGAAACGGTTGGAATTAGAAGTCAGAGCAGAGAAAGACGGTTGGACAACGAATGAGCTTGAAAAGAAAGTTAGGGCGATGGTAAAGCCTCCGATAAAAGCCGGCAGCAACGGTAAAGCCGTTTCGAAGCTGAATCTGCTCGAGCCCAAAAAAGGCAGGATCGGAATTTTCCAGATTGTTGATAAGAGAGGCGGATTAAATATCGATCTCGGGTTTACGGCTTACGTGGCGCTGCCGGACAAGTCGGGGAATGGCAAAAAAAATTTAAAAGCCGGCGATTTCATTCGATTTTCCGCCGGTAAAATAGAGAAGGTGAAGGATGCGAAGACGGCAGACCTTTTCACCTACGAAGCCGAGCTGGTGCGCGTTATTGATGCCGACACATACTGGATGAAAATTTGGCTTGAGAAACCGCATTGGCTTGAGGAAAAACTCCGCCTGCGCGGTCTGGACGCGCCCGAGCTCAACACGGTTGCCGGCCGCCGGGCAAAACGTTCCGTGGAAGCGCTCTTTAAGAAAGCCGTTGCTGTTACAATTACCACCACCAAACCCGATAAATGGGACCGCTATCTTTCGGATGTCTTTCTAAAAATGAAGGACGCCAAGGAGATCTTTCTGAACAATCTCTTGCTCGAAAAAGGTTTCGCCGTCCGCAAGGACAAATTTTCTCTTCTCGATTGGGAAAAGTAAGTTTTTTCTTTGCTCTTGCGGTTTGAGTAAAAGATTGCGAGAATTTAGCGTTTTTGCAAGCTTAACAGGGAAAAGGACCGATCGGCCATGGAGGAAAATCTCGCTCTCGATAAATTATCCGCCGAACGGCGGGAGCGTTACCGGAAAATCAGCGATGTTCTTTGGATCGTTCTCTTTCTGAATTTCTCTGTCGCAGCCGGGAAAATAATTCTGGGGTGGGCCACAAATTGTCTGAGTGTTCTGGCCGACGGCGTCCACTCATTTAGCGACGGCGCTTCCAACATCATCGGGCTTTTCGGCATTCATCTTTCGCGCCAGCCCAAGGATTTTGATCATCCGTACGGCCACAGGCGGTATGAAACGCTGGCTTCGCTGGCCATTGCCATCATACTTTTTTTTGTCTCCTTCCACCTGTTCGAAGAAGCCTACCGCCTATTTAAAAGTTCGCGCACGAGTCCCGGCGCTCCGCCGCTTAGTTTCGCCGTGATGCTGGCCACGATGCTGGTCAATATCGCAGTGGCTCTTTATGAGCGGAAAAGAGCCGGCGAGTTGCAAAGCGATCTCCTGCGCTCCGATTCGATGCATACGGCAAGCGATGTGCTGGTGTCGCTCTCGGTCATCGCAGGACTCGTGCTCATACGGGCTGGCTGGGTTTGGGCCGATTCGTTGACAACGATGTTTGTGGCTCTAGTCATTCTGCGCGTTGCTCTGGATATTGTTAAGCAAAGTTCGGACGTGCTTTGCGATCATATCGTTCTTGACGCGGAGGAAGTACGCTCGCTCGTAACACAAGTGAAGGGCGTGAAGAGCTGCCACATGGTCCGCAGCCGGGGAAGAAGCGATGACGCGCAGGTTGATCTCCATGTATTGGTGGCGGACCATATGGATGTGAAGACCGCGCATGAGATTTCGCATTTGGTGGAAGGAAGAATCTCCAAACGTTATCCGGGCGTGAGTGACGTTGTCGTTCACATCGAGCCGGAATCAACGCTGGAAGAAGGGCATATTTAATCGGCTGCCTGTTGAAGCAAAAGGAGAGGTTAGAATAAATTATGATTTTTAGGCTGATCGTCTTGCTGACGGTTCTTGTCCACTCCACGGCTTTTGCCGGGCCGCTCATGTGGAAGGATGTCAACGTTTGGACCCATGCACTGGCGCAGTCCCTTGGGCATCCTCTGAAATCCGGCGAAGAAGGAAATTTTCCGGGCGCGGAGGATGTTCAACTGCTTGAGCAATTTAAGCCGCGAATTTACGTAGCACCGGAAGGCGCCAAGCCCGTTGATTTTTATGCCGACTACTTGCCCTATACCGTCGTGCGGCGGGCGACGGAAAAAGATTTGGTAAAGGAACGCGCTCCCGAACGGGACCGGTTGAAAGAGTTCATATTTAATCCTGAGTATTATCTGGAGTATCAGGGCCCCGGGCATCCGGAATCCTCTACGCCGAAAGCCTACGGGCGCGTTTCTTTTGAAACGGTCAACCTGACCGTTCACGGGTTAATCACTTCCTTCAAATTCAAGTTTCTAAGATATCATTACGTTTTTCTCTACGGGGGCTTGCCTATGCGCCTCGCGTCTTACAAGGAGGTGCTGGTACCTTTCGCGCTCGATCCGGAAAAATGGCGGGAACTCGAACACTCAAGTGTTTATGTCGTGTTGGATGAGGCGGACCGGGTTGTCGCGGTGATGCTGGGGCAGTACGATCATTTTCGCACCTACGTTGCGGGCCGCAAGGACCTGGTTTTGCCGCCGGATGGACGCGTGCGAATCGCTTTCAGCCTTCGTTCTAATCAACCGTATCTATTTTCTGACGGACAGAGCCGCATCCAGCGATTTGCGTCTTTGGATTTCAGGGAAATACCGTACCTCATCGGGCAGGCCAAGGAGCCGCTCTTGGGCGGGATCGACATTATTTATCCTCCCGGTGCCGGAGGACGGGAAGTCGATTACCGCTTGGAGTTCCTTCCGGAATTCGATCCGCTTTATATATCGAGGATTCCTTTGGGAAGAAGAGTATATCTTTTTGACCGTGTGGAAAATCCGCTGAGGCGCGGATCGATCGGAATTGACTTCTGTACTTGGCCGCAGCTGGTTGAATTGGGAAATCAGATGCAGTTTTGGTTCATACTCGATGGAGATCCCAAACAAGCCCGTTTTATGCGCGAACACATGAGAGGGTTTTTCGACGTTGATTTCAGCACCATACTTCACGTGAATGCGGAGGCTTTCGGGAGAGCTATGTCCGAAAACGCATCTTGATTCAAATGATAGGGTTAGGAAAATTTTCCGGAGGGCTCATTTAATTCGAAGCATTGAAATGCCGATAAACTTGTACAGCGTATTCATATATATATTTACTCAATTCGTAGCATATAAAGACAGTTGAAACTCGAAACACGGGAGATGTTTATGTATCTTTATGGTCTTCTTGCTCGATCCACGATCCTCGCATTGGTACTCATCTTTGCCGGTGCGTGGTTTATGATGTTTGCTTCAAAAATGATGCGGTCGAAGGATTTGATCGATTACCGGAAAGCCCTTCGAGCCAATGCGTTTTCCATCTCAATATTCTGGATGATCTGGGTCTGCCATGCCATTTGGCCCGGAATGCCGCTCTTTAACCGCCAGATCGGAGCGATCATCGCGGAATCCATAGCTTTGCTTCTTGTTTTCCGGCTGGTGAAAGATGTTCCGCTGATGAAGAAAGTGGTGATCTGGTATGTGTGGAGCTCGCTTCAGATCAGCATCATCATTATTGCCGTAAGGTGGGGGCTACTCTTTTAGCAAAGCTTTGTTCCAGCGGTAGCCTGGCGAACGGCATGAAGCCAGCCTTGATATAATTCCTTTAATTCCTTCTTTTTCGCCTTGCCCAGGCGCGGTTTAAATCTCTTTCCTACGGAAGGATTAAACTGCCTGCTTGAGTAAAGCCGCACGCCGAGGCCGGCAAGCAGGGCAGCGCCTCTTGCGGTTGTTTCTAAAATCCGCGGTTTCTCGATGGTCATTCCCAAAATATCGGCCTGGAACTGCATCAAAAAATTATTGGCGGCCGCACCGCCGTCTACTTTAAGTACTCGAAATCTTTTCCCCAATTCCTTCTGCATCGTGTCTACGACATCCTTGGTCTGGTAAGCCAGCGATTCAAGCGCGGCGCGAATGACAGCGTTCCGGCCAACACCGCGCGTAAGGCCCGTGATGATGCCCCTGGCCTTTGCGTTCCAATACGGAGCGCCCAGGCCGACAAATGCTGGAACCAGGTAAACACCGTCCGTACCCTTCATTTTTCCGGCGATCATTTCAGTTTCGGAAGCGTTTTTAATGAGTTTCATTTCATCCCGAAGCCACTGGATTGCAGCGCCGGCGATAAAGACCGCCCCTTCCAGAGCAAAACAGGGTGCGCCGCCCGGTCCACAGGCCAGCGTCGTCAAAAAACCTTTCCGCGAATGAATCCCGCGTTTACCCGTATTTAACAACAAAAAACACCCGGTGCCGTACGTGTTCTTGATGGTGCCGGGCTGGACACAGCCCTGTCCGAACAGGGCCGCCTGCTGATCGCCTGCGTTGCCCGTGATGGGAATTCCGTCGGGCAGAATGCCCAATCTGCTTGTCCGCCCGAATAATGAAGATGAGGCCCGGACTTCCGGAAGCATCGCGGGGGGAATTTTTAAAATCTTGAGCAGAGGCGCAGACCATTGTTTCCTGAAGATATCGTAACAAAGCGTGCGGGAAGCGTTGGTAAAGTCCGTGACGTGGCTCTGTCCGCCGGTTAAATTCCAAATCAGCCAGGAATCGATCGTGCCGAATAAAACATCGCCCAACTTTGCGCGCTCGCGCAAGGCAGGGAAATTTTCCAGGTACCAGCTTATTTTCGTTCCGGAAAAATAGGGATCCAGAACCAGACCCGTAATTTTCTTAAAGAGCGGTTCGTGGCCCGCACGCTTGAGATTTTGGCACATTTCTATGGTCCGGCGGCACTGCCAGACAATGGCGCGTCCGACGGTGCGGGACGTTTTTCTTTCCCACAGAACCGTTGTTTCGCGCTGATTGGTTATTCCAATGGCCGCAATTTTCTTCGCGGGGATACGCCCTTTTCTAAGCGCGCCGGCAATTACGCTCCGGGTGCTTTTCCAGATCTGGGTGGCGTCGTGTTCGACCCAGCCGGGCTGGGGATAGAATTGGCGGAATTCTTGATAATCGCTTGCGACGGGACGGACGTTTTTATCGAAAATAAATGCGCGGGTTCCGGTGGTGCCCTGATCAATGGCCAGCACGTAACTCATGGGCGGTATTGTAGCATTTTTGCTGAAACCGTAACGATTGAAATCGCTAGGGAATAAATTAAATGCGCGTATAATACGCGTTAGTCCGCGTTGCTGCAGTCAGGTAAAACACTCCCATTGCTGATCAAAGGAAAAAGCGTGAAAGCCGGTACTCAAGCGAGAAGGAAGGAAAATATATTCTTAAAGACTTGCCGCTATTTCGGCTCCACGCGCCTCGCGGTATTTCTGATTGCCATTTTGGCGGTTATCCTGATTTTTTCGACTTTCTACGAGTCGTTTGAATCTACGGAACTTGCCCAGCGGTTCATTTATACAAACGGGTGGTTCGATCTTTTTCTGACTTTGTTCGCGTTAAACGTGTTCTGTGCGGTAGTCCTGCGCTACCCTTTCGAGCGCCGGCATGCGGGTTTTATCATCACGCATCTTGGCCTCCTGATCATCTGCCTTGGGTCGGCCGTCAACAGGCATGCCGGGATTGAAGGCCAGATGTATTTGACGGAGGGAGACGGCGTCGATCAAATAACGCTCGGCGATCGTGTCGTTAGCCTGGATTTGAGCGGAGCGGGATCGTACAGGGTTCCTGCCGATGAATTTAAATTGAAAAGTAAAATCGGTGAGCCTCTTAAATTGGGCAGCAGCGGGTCTTATCTGACTTTTTTGCAATTTGCGGAGGAGGCCGGCAAGGAACTGAATGTCGTTGATTCCGGAAAGGCGGAAAGAAACCCTGCGGTTGTGTTTGAAATGAAAAGCGAAATGGCCGGCTTTCATGAGGAGGGAACACTTGTTTATTTTGATGCGTCAAATCCTCACAGCAATACTTGGTCGCTGGGGCCGGCCACATTCAGGCTGCTGATGGCCCTTTCCGATGCGGAAGAGAAAATGCTTTTAAAAACTCCCGATCGGAAGGAGCCCCGGGAGGACATTCCTTACCTGGTGATTCATTTACCCGGCCGAGAAGCGCCGATTCGTATTCCCGCAGCGGCGGATAAAAACAATCCGGTTGATTTACCGGGTCTGGATGCGTCGCTCCGGATCGTGGATTATTTTCAAAATGCGCGGGTTGTTGGCAACGAACTGATAAACGAACCCGGTGCCGCGCCGAATCCAGCCGTTCGTTTTGAAGTCAAAGCGAAAGACGGGCGGGTGGAACAGCATACCGCTTTCGCGCTTTTTCCCGAATTTGATACGCTTCACGGCTCCGGCTCCGGCGGATGGAGTAAATTGCGTGCCGAACTTGATGCTTCTCGCCTGGCGGCCAACGCCGGGCCCAAGGCCGATTTCACTTTTGTCCAGGGTACAGATGAAAAATTGCGCTTTGTAAGCGAGACGGCAAAAGGCGGGCATGTTTCGGGCGAAGTCCGGCAGGGCGAATGGCAGGCAGCTGGCTGGATGGACTTTCAGTTCCGGGTAAAAGAATATTTTCCGCGTGCCGAGGCGCAGTATGAAATGGAATTTTTGTCGTCCCCGCGCCGTTTGAACGAGCGGCGCGGGAATGACAATGACACCGAAAGTCAACCGGCTGTTCAATTGGAACTGTTCTATCCGGATCCGTCAACTGGAGAAAAGATATCAACCGGTCCCGAGTGGCTTTCGTTCGGCGAAGACAGAACCCTATCGGCGGGCCTAGTGACGGCCCATGTCGTCTACCGCTATCACACCGAGCCTGTTCCGTTTTCGCTTAAGCTGATCGATTTCAGGAGAACCTTTTATCCGGGGACAAGAATTCCGTCTGCTTATGAAAGCGACGTTCTGCTCCACGATCGTAGCGCCGGCGTGGCCATCGAGAAAAAAATTTACATGAACCATCCGCTGGATTACAAAGGCTTCCGCATATTCCAATCCAGCTTTGTTGAAGTGCCGCCCGGCGCGCCGGAAATATCGATTTTTCAGGTGGCTAAGGCGCCCGGCACGAACATCATTTATTTGGGGGCCATCGTCATGGTGGCCGGTATGGTGACCATGTTTTATATTAAGCCGTTTTCCAGCCCTACTAAAGGTGGCACAGCCGTATGAGGAATCTATGAATAAACTTGTGATTTCACGTGTTCAAATGTCATTGATGGGTCTGTTTGTGTTGTTTAATGCTGTTGCATTCGCGATTGCTTCCGATACCTTTGATGTTTCTGCGATTAGGAAACTCCCCGTTCAATATAACGGCCGCGTTCAGCCCTTGGAATCACTGGCTATCAATCTTGCCGAAACGGTCCACGGGAGGAAATCAATCGACGGGCTTACGGCCCTGGAATTTTTCTTTGACCTTATGTCGCGGCCCGATGTGTGGTACAGCCGTCCGGTTCTAAAGATCGGCTGCCTCCCTCTGAAGCGCGAAACCGGTTTGGACGCCGGGCAAAATTATTTCTCCATGTCGGAACTTGAATCCAGCGAAGGCCTGCAAGGCATGTTTGCCCAGCTCGAGGCGAAAAGCGAAAGCGGCGAGGACCTTCTGCCGCTCGACCGCAAGACTCAAAGCGTGCGCAGTGCGCTTCTCATGATGAATGCGGTTCTGACCGGCGATATTTTACGCATCGGTCCTCCTGAGCCGGGGCCGAGCGAGGCGTGGTTCTCGCTCCGCGAATTAGCCGAACACCCCAGCGAAAGGAATTTATCCATACTTGTGGCCGTCCGGAAATTAATGGATTTTTGCGCAAATGTGAATCAGGCGGCATTTAACGAGGAAGCCGCGCGGCTCATCGCTTCGCTCAAAAGCGCCCATCCTGAAATATGGGCGGATGCGTGGAAATGGGATTTGGAAATAGCTTATCAATCGCAGGAGCCTTTTCGCATTTCGTGGATTTTTTATCTGCTGAGCGGTGTGCTTTTGATAACGGGGTGGCGCGTTCGGGGTAAATGGTGGAATCGCGCCGGAATCGCTGCATTTGCCGCAGCATTCGTGTATCACACGATAGGGCTTACGCTCAGAATTCTTGTGCTCAGCCGGCCGCCGGTGTCCAATATGTTCGAGTCGGTGGTATTTATGTCCTGGATGGTTTCCGTATTCGCACTGGTTCTTGCTTTAATCTTAAAACGCATGCTCTTGATCAACGTCTCTGCGTTTGTCGGCGCGGCGATACTGATCCTGGGCAGTCTCATGCCTTTTGATCCAAGCCTCGATGTGCTGGTGCCGGTGCTCCGGAGCAACTATTGGCTTACCATTCACGTGCTTACCATCGTTTCCAGTTACGGTGCATTTGCACTCGCTATGGGAATAGGTCATGTGGCGCTCGGGCATTTCATCTGGGCCTCTCGTGCACAAAGCAGAATTAAGGATCTAACTCAGCTAACGTATCGCAGTATGCAGATCGGGGTCATCCTTTTGGCTGCCGGCACGATACTTGGCGGTGTTTGGGCCAATGAATCCTGGGGCCGGTTTTGGGGCTGGGATCCCAAGGAAACCTGGGCGCTTATTTCGCTCTTGGGTTATTTGGCTCTTCTGCATGCCCGGCATATCGGCTGGATCCGGGAATTCGGCCTGGCGGTCGGATCTCTTCTTTGCTTTATGCTTGTTGTGATGACTTGGTACGGCGTTAATTTTGTGCTCGGGCGGGGGCTTCACAGCTACGGCTTTGGCGCCGGCGGCGGGCAGTGGATAGTTCTTTATTTAATCCTTGAAATACTTTATCTTGCGGTTGCTGCGGCCAAGACAAAGCGCGGTCTTTTATCACGTGTTTGACAGCGAGAATGCCCCGGTATTTCTGGGGTATTTCTCGAAATCTTGACAGGGGGATGGTATTCGGCTATCGTACGCCCCTTCCATGGAATGAATTTCACACAAAGAGGCTTTGACGTTTATGAGTGAACAGGAAAAAAAAGAGACGCCGCAGCAGGAAGCAAAAGCTGAAAAAGACGAAAAAAAAGCGGAAAGCCGGCCGGACGCCGCGGCTGAGAAGGAAGTAAAAAAGGCAAAAGACCGAAAGGAGCCGCCGGAGGAAAAAGGTAAAGCGCCGGAAGCGGCGGGAGAGAAGGAAGCCAAAGAGGATGCCGAGAAGAAGCGTGCCCCGAAGATTTCCGCCATGACCCTTAAAGAAGTAGATGCCAAACTAAAGGAAGTCCAGGAAAAAATGGGCGGTTTCCAGTCCGGCTATGCCCGGCAGCTTCTTGCAAAGAAAGCCGAGTTATCCGGCCAAAAAGCAGGATAACTATACGCTCAGCCGCTTGCGTTCCGAATCTTGCGCGCGGGGAAATTTGCGCGCTGGGAAATTAACTTAGGTATCGAAAAATTTGCTTTCTTTGGATATAATACTTCCAAACTTAGGAATTCATTTTAACAACTATCGGGTTACGAGCGTTTCCTTCCCAAAGGAATCGTCTCATGTAAAGATCGGTAAAAACGATTTGCCCTTCAAGCAAAAGGAGGGTAAATCGATGAGTAACGAAAATAAGAATTTAGAATCTCCTGAACAAGCCCAGCTACTTCACACCACTGAGATTGAAATAGTGGCAAAAAGCCTTCACCATGCAAGCACCATTTTATTTGCGGACGAAGATAAAGTTGCAGATCTTTTTAGTATTAAAGAAGCAAGTGAGTGGGCCACCAAGTACTTAAAGCGAAAAGTTACCCCTTCCAATATTTCCTACCTCGTCCAATATGGACGCGTTAAAAAGCGCATTCATAATGGTACCATTTTCATTCAAAAACAAGATCTAGTCAGGCATTACGATTCCTATTGTGCTAAGCGTAAAGTTGAAACAGTACAAAATATTCAGACAAAAATAATATTAGGAGACTGTGGTCAAGTTTTGAGGACGCTTCATGACAATTCCATTGACTTAATTGTAACTTCTCCGCCATACGCGGATAGGAGAAAAAATACATATGGAGGAGTCAAACCGGAAGAATACGTTGAGTGGTTCCTCCCGATCAGTGAACAGTTATTAAGGGTTCTGAAACCCACCGGTACTTTTATTTTGAACATTAAGGAAAAAGCCGAAACTGGAGAGAGACACACTTATGTAATTGAACTTATTTTGGCTTTGCGAAAACAAGGCTGGTTGTGGACGGAAGAGTTTATCTGGCATAAAAAAAATTGCTACCCTGGTAAATGGCCAAATCGTTTCAGAGATGCATGGGAGAAGCTTTTACAGTTTAATAAAACAAAAATCTTCCATATGTATCAAGAAGAAGTTATGGTGCCGATCGGTGAATGGGCGAATGGAAGATTAAGAAATCTCAGCGACACAGACAAGCTCAGAGATACTTCTAAGAGTGGGAGCGGGTTTGGAAAAAACATTTCTAATTGGATTAATCGAAAGACTGTTTACCCGACAAATGTTTTACATTTTGCGACTGTTTGTGGCAATACAAATCACAGCGCACCTTTCCCGCGAGAATTGCCGGAATGGTTTATTAAACTGTTTACAAAAAAAGGCGACTGGGTGTTGGATCCTTTTTTAGGTTCCGGAACAACTGCAGAAACGGCGCAAAGAATGGAGAGAAACTCAATTGGCATTGAGATCGTTCCCGAGTATTTGGAGATTATCAAGAAAAAGGTGCAAGAAAAAGAAACGATAATTAATCGTTAGGAATTGTCAATAAATAACTGCTCCAATTTTGGAATCTGCCGATATGATATGAGTGGATATCCAAGCGTTGAAAGAAAAGTTTTCGGTATTGATGCCGACGCTGAACGAACGCAGTCGGCGCATCTATGCAGCCACGGAAGCGAAAGCCCTTGGCCGCGGAGGAGTCACCGCAGTTTTTGCCGCATCGGGAATAGCGCGCTCCACCATCGTTCAAGGGTTGAAAGAGATTCGGGGAGACAATCCCGGTGTGGATCCGTCGCGAATCCGCCGAGCGGGAGGCGGTCGGAAAGCTGTTACCAGGAAGGATCCCCGCGTGACGAAGGATTTGCGGTCGCTGGTGGAATCGGCAACGCGAGGAGATCCGCAATCGCCGCTTCGGTGGACATCCAAAAGTCTCCGGCGTTTGTCCGCGCAACTTCGACAAATGGGGCATTCCGTGAGTCATCCGGTAGTGGGAAAGATTTTGCGGTCGGAGAGGTACAGTTTGCAAGCCAATCGCAAAACTCGCGAAGGGAAACAACATTCCGACCGCAATGCGCAATTCGAGCACATCAACCGGCAGGTGATCGAGAAACAACGCGCCGATCAACCGGTGATTTCGGTGGACACCAAGAAGAAAGAACTGGTTGGCAACTTCAAAAACGCAGGGAGGGAATGGCGTCCGAAAGGGCATCCCCGTCCTGTGCTGGTTCACGACTTCATCATTCCAGAAAATGGGAAAGTGAGCCCGTATGGCGTGTACGATTTGACGCGCAACGAGGGTTGGGTGAGCGTGGGAATCGATCACGACACTGCGGCGTTTGCCGTTCAGAGTATTCAGCGGTGGTGGCGGACCATGGGATGCCCTGCTTACCCGAAAGCCAAATCCCTGATGATCACAGCCGATGCCGGTGGGAGCAACGGCGCGCGGACGCGTTTGTGGAAATGGGAACTTCAACGCCTGGCCAATCGGATCGGGTTGCCGATTTCGGTGTGTCATTTTCCGCCGGGAACGAGCAAGTGGAACAAAATCGAACATCGGATGTTTTCCTTCATCAGCCGGAACTGGAGAGGCCGTCCGTTGGAGAGCGTGGCGGTCATCATAGTTTGATTGGTGCTACACGAACGAGTCAAGGATTGCGGGTGAGATGCGAACTCGACCCCGGCAAGTATCCAAAGGGATTGAAGATCTCGGACGAGCAATTGGCCACTATCCATTTGAAACGCAACCGATTTCATGGTGATTGGAATTATACGATTCATCCAAAACCGTCTCGCCTAATGAAGTAATTATTGTTTAACAAGGACTTAGCAACAATATGAAAAAATTAGGTTTGAGGCAAATTTATAAATTCGTTGAGGAGCATATTTCCATTTTTCATCAGAGACGTCTGGATTATGTCAGGAATAAATTGGATTTGCTGAAGATTTTGCGCCAAAAGAATCCATATCTTTCCAAAGCGAAAAATATATTAACCGCTCAGGATTTGGTTAAGGGTTTCCTCGATGCTTTTTTGCAATCCCAGGAGGAAACGTTGTTTGGCGACTTTATGGAAAGGTTGGCTGTTTTTGTTTGTGGCAAGGTTTATAATGCGAGGAAATCAGAATTAACAGGTATTGATTTAGAATTCGAAAAAGAAGGCATTGTTTATATTGTTGAGATAAAGGCAGGATGGAATTGGGGCAATGCAAGCCAAATTAAACAGTTGAAAATTAATTTTAAGAAAGCAGAAAAAATATTGAAGAAAAGGACGGGGAAAAAAGTCGTTGCAGTTAACGGATGTTGCTTTGGGAGGAATAATCGTTCGGATAAAAAAGGGTATTTAAAACTGTGCGGTCAGATATTCTGGGGGTTTGTTTCAGGAGATCAGAAGCTTTACGTTGATATTATCGAGCCGATAGGTTATCAAGCAAAACAACACAACGAAGCATTTTTGGAACGTTATGCCCAAGCGATCAATCAGTTGACCCTTGAATTCTCGCAGCAATTTTGCGAAGATGGAAAAATCAATTGGGAGAAGCTGGTCGAATACAATTCAGGATTTAAGAAAATTGTTACAAACAACAAGGGATGAGCACAACGCAAGAAAAAAGTTTAACTGCCGCATCGATTTTTATGAGCAAAATAGTATTTTCTACGACTGCTGAAGTTTTGGTGCGAAAAGCATCAGGTCAAAAAAGGAGAGAAAAGAGAAGTTATGTCATTTACGATATGCAAGGCTAAGATTTACGAATTCAAGAATGAAAAAGGTAGAAGGATTCCAGATTACATCATAAAGAACAATTACGACGGACGATTTCTTGAATGGATCGACATTAATCCAACAGGAATCAAAGAGGTCGATCAGGACATAAATAGTGACGGATCGGTCATTGTTCATAAGCGATCTCATGCAGAAGCCATCATTGAAAAACTGGAGGATTAAGTAAACCAGCCAGGTTCTCCCGCTGGTCGGTCCCGCACCTTTTGCGGGAAAACCGATTTCAATTTGTTTATTTTATCTGGTGGCTATAAAAGAAGATTGACTAAAATATTTCGTTGGTTTTCCTTTCGATCCTACTTCGCCAACACCAACGGGTTATGATAAACAACGATTTTTCGATTATCTTGTTGAGTTCAAGAAGTTTTTCGCACCCGATGAAATTCTTATTGCTGACGAGCTTTGGGACAGACTATCTGGAATATCGGGTACGATGCAGCAAATTTTAGATGTCATTTCTGAAACGGTCGAGGTGTTCAAGCGCGCTAAATGACCGACGAAACGAAATGTTCAAGCACCTCATCGCCAAGTGCTACGACCTCGGCTTGGTAAAATTAACAGTTTGATCCACCTTAGATAATCTCCAACATTGAGGGTTTTTACCAACGCCTGTCTTCTTGTGCGCTGGGCGCTCATGGGGCGCATGGCGCTCATCATTTGACTTCTCTGGGAGAGCGAGTTATTATTCTAAGTAACCCGCACATAGAAACTCACGCGACTTGTTCTAGATTGGTATGCCGGGATTCCTTTTCAGGAGAAACAGGCATGATGCCGTCGAGTCGAATACCTGCCACGTTGGTTGCACACGAACACGCTTACCACATTTATCTCTCCCCGTGCGATCTTTTTAACGTCATTCTACCCTACCTGATGTACGGCCTTTCTAAGGGCGAAAAATGCATGTATGCACTTGACGATTCGACGCCGGATGAAGTCAGGGACGCTTTGGCCGCGCGGGGTTGCGACGCGCGGGTCTATGAAAAGTTGGAACTCCTCGAAATTTTGTCTACGCGCGATACCTATTTCGGATTTGGAATGTTTAGCGGCGCGGCCATGCTGGCCTATTATCGAGCGTATGTGCCGGCCCTTCTGGGGCGGCGGTTTAAAGGTTTGAGAATAGCGGTGGAGTTAAGCGATTCGTTGGTTCGAGCGAATACCGAGAAAGAATTTGTCCTGTATGAGACACGGGTAAATGACTTATTCTCCACGCATCCGGCGTCGGCTATCTGCGCGTATAACGGGGCCAAGTTTTCTCAAGGTTTCTTGAAACAGATCGGCGAGTCGCATCCTTTTCAAACAACCGTGGAATGCCCGTATCTTCCGTCAAAAAATCCGCAGTGTTTTCATGTCGGTGACCGTCCCGACATGCAGAACGAGGCTGACCGCTATTGTTTCGACGCTGCGCAAAAATTCAGATCCTGCCCGGTTTTCGAGGAATTGAAAGCCGAAGCCCCTTCATCCGCTAACTGATCACTTGCTTGCGATTCCCGCCGCTTTCTCTTTATGTAATAATTTTTGAGAGGTTTCATTGCAATGCGAAAATATATCGATTCTAAACTGCGCAAGCTTGTCTCGTGAGGTAAGCGAAAATGAACTTTCCGCGCCGCTTCTGTGCCGCCATCCTTGCTTTTGCGCTTATTTTCAGCGGAGATGTTCAGACGAGTGCGGAACAACAGGACGAAGCGATGTTAAAAAATAAAATCGAACATTTCGCAAAAGTGGCCGACGGTTTATACCGCGGCGCGCAGCCGCCGGAGGAAGCTTTTCCGCCCCTCAGGGATTTCGGCATTCGAACGGTGGTTAATTTTAGGCACGAGAAAGACCGGATTTCCGAGGAGGGACGGTGGGCCGGCGCGACCGGCTTAAATTATGTCAGCATCCCGTGGAAAATATATGAATCGGTGCCCCCCGCTGTTTTGAAGGAATTTTTCTCCGTCATAGACGATCCCGCCAAAAAGCCGGTTTTCTTTCATTGCAAGCGCGGCGCTGAGCGCACAGGCGTTGTCTCTGTCCTTTACCGCATGAAGTATGACGGATTAACAAGGAAGGCGGCGGAAGAGCTGGAGCTGGATCCGTACCCTGTCACATTTTTTTGGAAACCATTTGTAAGGAAAAGAATTGGGGAGCTGGAAGGGATCATTTCCGATCCGGAGGGGCAAAAAAAGCGTCCTAAAACATGAGATTTCTGCGCGGGTTTTGTTTAGAAAATTCCACTCGGTAGTGTAAACAGGACATAATTATAACGCTTTACATTATTTATTCACCCCAGCGCAATAACCCTCCTTGTGGTATCACTGATTTATTTCGCTAAAATGCAGAGGTAAAATCCGATGAAGAGTTGCGAAATTATGTTCACACGTTTAGCGGCACGGATATTGCATGTTGTGAGAACACTTTCACTTGTAATTTGTAATATTTTATAAGCCGAAATCTTGCCTTATTCGTGAGGGAACCAAGCATGCGAAAAGATCTGATGATGGTAATTTTTTTCGTGGGCGTTTTAGTTTTAGCAGCAGATCCGGCCCAGGCGATTATGATCGGCGCCGAGTTTGCGGCCGATTACGAGTTCACAGATTTGGGTTCTGTGCCCAGCCTTCCCCCTAGTTACGGTGGCCTTACGCTTCTTCAGGGAGATCCAAATACTCTTTTAATAGGCGGTTCAGCAAACGCGGCTCCGGGCGCTCTTTACACAGTTGGCGTGACGCGAGGAGCGGATAACCACATCAGCGGTTTTTCCGGCGTAGCAACGTTTTTTGCCGCAGCCCCTTTTAATGACGGCGGGGTAGTGTTTGGCCCAAGCGGGGTTCTCTTTGCATCACAGTGGCCTGTCAATAAGCTTGGCCAGTACCTGCCCGGCAGTGTGGCGCCGGATAAGGTAATTGACTTGGTTCCCTTGGGCGTTGCAAGCTCACACGCGGCCATTAATTTTGTTCCTGCCGGATTTTCGGGTGCCGGCCAAATGAAATTGGTTTCCTGGTCCGGCGGCCAATTTTATACGGCTGAGTTTAGCCCGGATGGGGCGGGGACTTTCGATATCACTTCGGTGACACACGAAACAACCCTGCCCGGGGGCCCTGAGGGATTTGTGTACATTGCCGCCGGCAATGCCGGATTTCCCGTAGATAGTTTACTGCTTTCAGAGTGGTCTGCGGGTAAAGTCGGGGCATACGAAATAGACGCGGACGGCAATCCCATTCCGGCGTCGCGCCGGGAATTTCTATCCGAGTTGTCCGGGGCTGAAGGTGCTTTTATTGATCCATTAACCGGGGATTTCCTGTTTTCTACTTTTGGCGGTGGCGACCGGGTTGTTGTGGTGAGAGGATTTTTGCCGCCCGATCAAGGTGGGGAACCGGCTATACCTGAACCGTCCTCGATCATTCTTCTTGCCGCTGGCATTTCAGCGGCATCCGTCTTTTCGCAGCGCTTGAGAAGGATTTAACCTTCTTTAAGCACAACGGACTCGGGCTTAGCTTCAAGCCGTTTCGCAAGCGCAGAATGCTCATCCCACAGCTCTTTTGGTAAGCGCGGGCCGATGCTTGCGAACCACTCGTTTTGAAGTTCGAGTTCCTGTCTCCACTCCTCCCGGTTAACGCTTAGCAGTTCCTTAAACGTTTCCGGCGAAATGGCAAGTCCGGTTGTCGCAATAGCATCCGGTGTCGGAACGCATCCAATCGGAGTCTTTAATGCATCGCCTTTACCCTCACAGCGGTCCAGGATCCAGAGTATTACTCTCAGGTTTTCGCCGAATCCCGGCCAGATAAATTTGCCCTGGTTGTTTGTCCGGAACCAGTTCACATGGAAAATTTTTGGCGGTTTCGTTATTTTCTTTCCCATATCAAGCCAATGGCGGAAATATTCGCCCGCGTGATAGCCCAGGAAGGGAAGCATGGCCATCGGGTCACGGCGAACCACGCCCACTTGTCCAGCTGCCGCAGCCGTTGTTTCAGAGGCCATCGTGGAACCGACATAAACACCGTGCTGCCAGTTAAAAGTTTCAAATACGAGCGGCGCTACCTTAGCACGTCTTCCGCCGAAAATAATTGCACTGATCGGGACACCCTTCGGATTTTCCCATTCCGGCGAAATGGAAGGGCACTGGGAGGCCGGCGCCGTGAAACGGCTGTTGGGGTGGGCCGCTTTGTCTTTGGATGCCGGCGTCCAGGGCTTGCCGAGCCAGTCAATGCAGTTGGCGGGCGGGTCGCCGTCAAGGCCTTCCCACCAGACCGTTCCATCAGGCTTTAAAGCTACGTTCGTGAAAAGGGTACTTCGCTGAACGGTCTGGAGCGCTGCCGGATTGGTCTTTAAACTTGTGCCGGGCGCCACGCCAAAAAATCCAGCTTCCGGATTTACAGCCCAGAGCTTTCCATCTGGGCCGATTCGCAGCCATGAGATATCATCGCCGACCGTCCAGGTTTTGTAGCCCTTCAGCGCGTTTGGCGCAACGACCATCGCCAAGTTCGTCTTCCCGCATTGGCTGGGGAATGCGGCACAAACGTAGCGGATCTCGCCCTTAGGATTTTGAATGCCGAGGATGAGCATATGTTCTGCAAGCCAACTCTCCTTTCTGCCAAGCCAGCTGCCGATTCTAAGCGCAAGGCATTTTTTCCCCAGGAGCACGTTTCCACCGTAGGCCGACCCCACGCTCCAGATCGTGTTGTCCTCGGGGAAATGAAGTATGTAACGCCTTTCTATATTTAAGTCCGCCCTGCTGTGAAGACCCTTCGTGAAATTCGGCGAATCCCCGAGCTGTTCAAGCGCAATTTTGCCCATTCGCGTCATTATTCTCATGTTGAGAACCACGTACCGGGAATCGGTCAGCTCGAAACCGATCTTCGCAAACGGCGAGTTTGGCAGACCCATCAGGAACGGAATGACGTACATCGTACGCCCCTTCATAGATCCGTCAAAAATAGCCCGGGCTTTTTTGTAAGCTTCATCGGGCGCCATCCAGTTATTGGTTGGGCCGGCATCTTCCTTATTTTTTGTACAGATAAACGTAAGTTTCTCCACGCGCGCTACGTCATTTGGATCCGAGCGATGGAGATAGCATCCCGGCAATTTTTGCTGATTGAGTTCGATCAACTCCCCAGCCGCCAGGCATTCCTTCGTGAGTCGAGCTCGCTCTTCTTCCGAGCCGTCACACCAGACGATCTTGTCCGGCTTACAGAGTTTTGCCATGTCATCTACCCACTTGAGCACAGCTTGATTCCTGGTCGGAGCGTTATTTTCGGTCATGGCAGCCTCGATTCACCTGTTCTACGGGGATTTAATACTGAATGACGAGATCTTGCTCTCTGAGGTCGGGATTATAACAAAACAACTTATGAGCGTCTAGCCATTCTGGGGGTTGTACTCTTCTTCATCCAATGCTTCAGAAATTGCACCGAGCAATTCGGTAATTTCGTACGGCTTGCGGACATAGCCGGAAATCCCTTCACTTTCACAGAGTATTTCGGTCGGGAGTCCGCGTGCAGACTGCATGATGACCGGCACTTGTTTCTGTGCGTTGTGGGAATGCTCGTGCTGGCGGATTTGTCTTAAAACGGAGTATCCGTCTATGCCGGGCAACATCACATCGAGAAGGATTAGATTGGGCTTGTCTTTTTCTATTAATTTGAGCGCGGCTTCGCCTGTGTAAGCCAAAAGTACATTGAAGCCAAGCCGCTTAAGTCGTTGCTCAAGTAGGTGAGCTATTTGATGTTCGTCTTCGACGATGAGTATGCGTTTGCCCTTTTTGCCGTCCATGATGCATTCGAGACCTCCCATCCTTTAGGAGTTAAATTTAGGCCCTCAGAACTGCTACGTAAAGATTAGCAGACGTTCCGATAAGTATCAAATCGATGAAGCAATACCAATATAAGTGGCAGAAAAATATTATGAAATTTACATAAGTTATTTTTTGAATCTACTTACAGAGACTAAAACTGGAGTTTATGGCGAGTCGAATCTCTTCGAGAAGAGCGGATGGATTGTAAGGCTTTGTATGGTAGCATGTTGCGCCAGACTGAAGGCCTTTATACATATCTTCGGGATTGTCTTTTTGAGTTAACATGATCACTGGAATATGCTGAGTCGCTATGTCTTGCTTTAAGAGGAAGCATACCTCGAAGCCGCTCATGTCTTTCATAACAACGTCTAAAAGAATAAGGTCGGGAGAGTCCGTCTTTGCCCGGCGCAATGCCTCGATACCTGAGGACGCTGAAAGGACATGGTAATTGGCTCCGGAGAGCCTGATTTTTAGGAGTTGCAACGTGTCAATATCATCATCGACAACGAGAATTCGCGTTCCTGCCTCGCTATTTAATTCAATCGCCATTTTCATCCTTCCTTGGTACCATCCCTTTGAAGGGACAGTGTTCCGCCTATAAGAGTAACCTATAAAAGGCAACTTCTGCAAACCGTATGTTTTAAGAGTGAAACCAATTTTGTACGGAAGAGCAGTTTATCGTTTACTTTTTTAAACGCTATATAAAAACTTACTAATAAATAAGTTATGATAAAAATTTCACAATTTTATTAAAATGGTCTATTTTTTTATTCAACAGAGGCTAACTTTTGAACTTAGGTCAATATTTAGTTGTTGAGATATCCTATTCGGAAGTTACTCGATTTATAAGTGGCTAAGAGATCTTTTTGCGTTATATGCAGTTTATAGGCTTTTGGCATAGAAACTGCTCATACCTAGACTCTACCGGACAGCCCCGGTCAATAATGGACAAAGGGCAGCCAGAATATTTCAAGGCATCATTCTTCATGCAAGAGCACTAAGCAGTTCATAACGGCTAGAACAGTACAGTAGTATTGAACAAACGGAGGTTTTCAATCGTGGATGACAATGGCAAGCGATTGACGATTACAGAGGTTGCCGATCGCGTCGGCGTAACGGTAAAAACAATTATTCGTTGGGAAAAAGCCGGTCGCATAAAAAAAGCGAAGCGTGACTGGAAGGGCTGGCGTTCCTACACAGAAGCTGAAATTTCCGACATCGAGAAAATTACTACAGCGGTATACGAAGTCTAGGGATTGCACGAAACCCGAAGGGAGTCGCTCAAGCGAGAGGAACATATACAAATGAAAAGTCCAAAACAAATTCAAATCCACAGCGTTTTCTTCGCGTTTCTAATTTCCATCATTCTAATGTCGGTAGCCAATAGTTTTGCCGAAGACCTCTCCTATGCAGGCAATCCGAATGATTTGAGCTACGCGGCAAATAGTCCGTCAAGCCAAACGCCGCCGGGGGCATCACCTCTGGTGCCGGTTGGGTATTCAACCGGTTATGGAGCGCAATTTAGCCCTTACGCCAGTTTTATGCAGTCTCCCTACAGTGCGGGAGCTCTTCAGCAGCAATATATGTCGGCCAACCCCGGATTCCCCGGCATTGTTCAGGGCGCCGGTCCGCAGCCTACGGATCCTTACGGAGCGCAGGAGGTATCTCCGTTTTCGCGTTATTCTCCCTATATTGAAGTGATCGGAGAAGGGGCTAAATATACGCTGGGTATTGATGATGTCGTTACGGTGATTGTGCGTAACCAGCCTGATTTTTCCGGGCGCTTTGTAGTGGATCCGGAAGGAAACATCCAGTACAGCTTTGCCGGCGATATTAAAGCTGCCGGTAAAACCAAGGATGAACTTAGAAAAGACATCGGTGAGTCGTTGAAGAAGTTTGTGCGTTATCCGGAAGTGGCCGTCATGATCTCGGATTACCGCAGTAAATATGTATTTGTGTTCGGCTATGTGAATCGGCAGGGCAAATACGCAATGAAGGGCGATCAAATTACGGTAAAGGAAGCTATCGTGGCGGCCGGTCTTCCTCGAGAAGACGGCTCCATGAAGCGGGTATATGTCGTCAGGCCGTCAAATTTAACCGAGGACGGCAAAGCCGTAAGTAAAAAGGTAAATCTCAAGGACCTGATCATTAAAGGAAATGCCGCAGAGGATTTCTTCTTGGAGCCGGGAGATACCATTGTTGTACATCAGAAATACTTCGATAAGTTTGTAAATAGTTTCTCGAAGTTGGTCGGCCCGCTTTTCCAGGCCTCTGCTGTTTATGAACTGGCCTACGGCAACCAAGACGGCTTTTTGAATTAAAGGTTGTAGCCGGGGCGCCCCGCCTACAGGATTTGGATGATGAGAAAGTTAAGATATTACCATACGCTATTTTTTTGGCCCCTGATTGTCCTGGGCGCGCGGCTTGGCGTGCGCATTGTTCTCAACTTATGGAACATGATCGAAAGCTGACATGGATGTCATCCCCGCGCAAGCGGGGATCTAACAGGGATGACGCGGGGCTGGAAGCCCCGCCTACGAGATTTACGCAATGACGAATTCGAAAGTTTAGAGGAGAATTAAATGAATTTACAGAATTTTTCGAGCTCATTAAGACTTCGTGAGTATTACTACATGGTTCTGCGGCACAAGAGGATTTTCTTCGGCTCTATCGCGGTATGTGTTGTTTTCTCGCTCGTGATGTGCCTGTTTCTTCCCAAGACGTATCGTGCCGAGACCGTTCTGCTCGTAGAGGAAGAACAAATCCTGAATCCGCTGATCCGCGGCCTGGCTATTTCGACCCGTGTAAGCGAGCGTTTGGGAACGCTCCGAGAAGAGCTTTTGTCCTGGACGCGCCTAACCCGTTTGGTTGAGGAACTGAAGCTGGATAAAATCGTAAAGACGCCTTATGAATATGAGCGTTTAATCAAAGATCTGCGTGAGCATATTCAAATCAAACTGCGGGGCACGAATATCATTACGGTAAGTTTTGAAGGACCGGATCCAAAGCGGGCGCAGGATATTGTCCATACGCTTGGCGAAATTATCATAGAAGGGAGTCTTACCTCACAGGACACAGATGCGAATAGCGCCATCAGTTTTATTGAGGAAGAACTTGAAATGTACCGCACGAATCTTGAAAAATCGGAAGAGGACTTGCGGGACTTCAAGGAAATCTACAATGCCAATCTGCCCATCGCGACACGCATGAATGAGCAGCTGGTCGCTCTCAAGATCGAACTCAACCGATTGCTTACGGAAAATACCGAAGCGCATCCGCGCGTTATCGAAACCCGAAACCTCATTACGCATCTTGAAAGCCAGCGTGATAAGCAAATTAAGATGGCTCAGGAAGAAGGGGTAAATATCGATGCGACCGAATACGCAAATCTCATTACCAGCGTACCTCGTCAGGAGCAGCAGCTGGCCAAGCTGCAGCGCGATTACTTCGTCAATGCCGGTATTTATGAATCGCTTCTGCAGAAACTGGAAGCGGCCAAGATTTCGCATCGCTTGGAAAGCTCCGAGAAAGGAACCAAGTTCCGCATTCTTGAACCGGCCCGTCTGCCGCTTAAGCCGGTAAAGCCAAATCCTTTTCTGATGCTTGTTGCGGGTTTTCTGGTTGGCCTCGGATTGGGAAGTATTGCCGTGTGCATTGCCGAATTGAGCGATAACTCCATTCGTAATGTCGATGAAGCCCGGTTCTTGCTGGAACTTCCGATATTGGGCGTGATCGGTACCATCCGGCCCGAAGAGCTTTTGGCCGGCGACCGTTTGAGGAGAATGGCCAGTGTATAACAGCTTTTACGGATTTAAAGAAAACCCGTTTAATCAGACGCCCGATTCAAGTTTTTTCTTTCCATCGGAGAAACATAAGTCGGCGCTGGATGCTTTGCTTTACGCTATTCGCCGGCGCAAGGGTTTTGTCGTAGTGACAGGTGAAATTGGTTCGGGAAAGACTACCGTAGCCCGCACGTTTCTGAGGCGCCTCGGCGAAAGTGTTAAAACCGCGCTGATCACCAATACCCATATTTCTCCGAAGGGGATTTTGTACATGCTTCTGGAAGACCTCGGCGTTCCCTATCAGATGGGCATAAAAGAAAGACTCTTGCTCCAATTAAATGAGTATTTGATCCGCCAGGCATCCGAAGATAAGACCGTTGTTCTTGTGATCGATGAGGCGCAGAATCTATCACCCCGCTGTCTTGAGGAAGTGCGCATGCTGTCCAATCTGGAAACAGAGAAAGAGAAATTGATTCAGGTTGTTTTGGTGGGCCAGCCGGAACTCAGAAAAAAGATTGATACGCCGAAGCTGGAGCAGTTGAGGCAGCGCATCGCCGTCCATTACCACCTTCAACCGCTGACCGAATCCGAAACCAGCGATTATATCCTGCATAGGCTGAACCGCGTGCGCAGCGAGGACCAGTGGATGGACCCGATTTTTAATGCCGGCGCCGTGGCGGTGGTCTATCGATATTCGCGCGGCATCCCGCGCTTGATAAATCTTTTATGTGATCACGCACTGTTGACGGGCTGCCTGGAAGAAACGAGGGTGGTTACGCCCTTTATGGTTGAGGAGACCATCACAGAACTTCGTTTTCGAGGAGAAAAAAGATATGAGCAAGTTTACTAAAGCGTTGGAAAAACTTCAGGACCTGAAGCAGGAGGAAACCGAACCGGGAAGACCGCTTCCGGCTTTCTCTGTGCCGGACACCGAGCCCGACCGGCGCCCGTCCTGGATTCAGGGGGTGTCAGAGGTCAAGAATACCGTTCCCGAGCACAGCATTGTGACCCATCATTTCCAGAATTCTCTGATTGCGGAGCAGTATCGAATACTGCGTATGAATTTAAAAACGAATCTGGATAAGGAAAGAGCCCAGGTTATTCTTGTTTCAAGCTCTATTCATAACGAGGGCAAGACAGTTACGGCCGCCAATTTGGCCATGTCTTTGGCCGAAAGCGGCGACGCGAAGGTGGCTTTGATCGATGGCGATCTCAGACGCGGCAGGGTTGCCGATTATCTCGGGCTCGGCGGAAAGCGGCAGGGTTTGCATGAGTTTTTGGCTGACACAAACGGGCTTTCGCCGAAGAAAGTGATGTTTAGAAATGCAAAGGAAAACCTCGTCATCATGCCGAGAGGCGAGGCATTATCAAACCCTTCCGGTTTGATCAGCTCCAACAGGTTTAAAATCCTGATTGCCGAGCTTAGAAACCATTTTGATTATATCGTGATCGATTCTCCGCCTATCATGGCGGTGGCCGATGCCGGAATTCTGTCCCACGAAGCTGATGGCGTACTGATGATCATTCAGCTGGGCAGGACGCCGAAGAGCATCGTTGCGCACTCGAACATGCTTTTTAAGCAGGCCGGCGCCAAGATGCTCGGCTATGTACTGACCAATGTGGAGTTTCAAACATCCGAGTATCGCTACGACTACGGCTATTCATATAACTATAAACCGGGAGAACAAGAAGGGGCCAAGCAACGGATTCGCCGGCGAGTGAAAGTTGTGGGTGAACGGCTGCAGGGTTTCGAAAACAGATTGGCCGCTTGGTGGGAAAAGAAATTGCAGAGCAAGAAATAGAGGGACGTAGGCGGGGCATCTTGCCCCGCCTACGTGAGGGTGCTTCAAATAGAGGAACTTTAATGCCAAAGTGTCTGGTTACCGGCGGAGCGGGATTCATCGGTTCCCATATTGTCGATGCGTTGGTCGAGCGCGGGTGCGATGTTCGCGTCTTCGATAATTTATCGACCGGAAAGCGCGAGAATCTCGCGCGCGTCGCTTCCAAAATCGATCTTATTGTCGGGGACCTGCGGGACGAATCGGCCGTACGTGATGCCGTGCGGGGAGTGGAACACGTTTTTCACGTAGCCGCGCTAAGAGCGGTTTTGCGTTCCGTGGATGACCCCCGAGAAACCACCGACGTTAACGTCACAGGCATGCTGAATGTACTTCTGGCGGCCCGCGATTTAAAGGCAAAGCGTGTCATCTTTTCTTCATCCTCATCTGTTTATGGCGATACGGAGAAGTTCCCCTGTCAGGAAGCGGATACACCCAATCCACAGTCTCCCTATGCCGCATCCAAAATCATGGGCGAGTATTACTGCAGGATATTTACGAAACTGTACGGTCTGGAGACGGTGAGCCTTAGGTACTTTAATGTTTTTGGGCCGCGCCAGAATCCCGAATCGAAATATTCCGCCGTCATACCGATTTTTATCGACTGCCTTTTGAAAGGCAAGTCGCCCGAAATCCACTGGGATGGGAAACAATCCAGGGATTTTTCGTATGTTGATAATGTGGTCGAAGGCAATATTCGGGCGGCGCTGGCGAAAGGAGTTGCGGGTGAAATCTTCAACGTTGCCTGTCACGAAGAATTTTCGGTCATCGATATCTTTAACGGCCTTAAAGATATTCTGAAGATCCGCAATATTGAACCCTCCTTTCAACCCAAGCGCGCCGGCGATGTCCGGCGCACGTACGCGGATATTACAAAAGCGGAAAAACAGCTGGGGTTTAAGGTGCAGACCCGCTTTCGCGAAGGGCTCCACAAAACGGTGGATTGGTTTTTAACCCAGCCCGAGTTTGCACGGATAGCCGCTTCGAAATAAATTTGGCTTGCACGCTTTAACCGGTTGCCCCGTCGGCGCTTGTGCCTTATCTAGCTATTTTGATTGCATAGTACGAAAGGGATTTATTCTTATGTGCGGAATTGTAGGTTACATTGGCAGCAGGAAAATCGACACAGTTCTCTTGAAAGCGTTGTCGCGCCTTGAATACCGCGGCTACGACTCGGCCGGACTCGCGACGGTAAATCAAGGAACCCTTTCGATTTTGAAAGAGCCCGGGAAACTTACGCGCCTCGTCATGCGTGTCAAGGAAAATCCGGTTGCAGGAACGCTCGGCATCGGCCATACGCGCTGGGCGACGCACGGCGAGCCGTCCGAACGAAACGCCCATCCGCATTCTGATTGCACAAACACGGTGGCCATCGTTCATAACGGCATCATTGAAAACCACGATACATTAAAATCGCATTTAATCCGGGAGGGGCACAAGTTTACTTCGGACACCGACACCGAAGTGCTGGCGCACCTCATCGAGCGATTTCATGTAATCCAGGGCTGTGGATTGGAGGAATCTGTCCGGAGGACCATCGGTGAAATCAAGGGCAGTTATGCCTTCTGTGTCGTCAGCAGCCGTGAAGAAAATGTTTTTATAGCGGCCAGAAATGGGAGCCCGCTTGTGGTGGGCCTCGGCAACGGAGAGAATTTTGTCGCTTCCGATGCTCCGGCCATCGTTGATTTTACCCGAAATGCCGTTTTTCTTGAGGATTACCAAATGGCGGTTGTATCAAGGGATGAGGTTAAGATCACCTCCAACGCCGGGGAACGCATCAGAGAAAAAGTGGTGCGCATCGATTGGGACGCGAAGGATGTCAGCAAGGAAGGTTTTGAGCACTTTATGCTCAAGGAAATTGAGGAGCAGCCCGCTGTTATCGATCGTCTTTTCCGTATGCGTTTTGAAAATGGCGGGGAACCCAAACTTTTCGACGTGTTGCGGTTTGACGTTTCGCAGTTAAAAAAAGTCGAGCGCGTCGTGATACAAGCCTGCGGTACGTCATGGCACGCAGCGCTTACCGGAAAGTTTTTCTTTGAGAGCCTGTCCGGCATTCCGGCGGAAGTCGATGTGTCTTCCGAATTTCGCTACCGCAAACTCATTCCTCAAAAAAAAGAATTACTTCTCTCCATCACGCAATCGGGCGAGACGATCGATACGCTGATGGGCCTGCGCCACGCGAAGCAGAGCGGCTTTAAGGCGCTTTCCATTTGCAATGTGCTCGGCAGTACGGTTACGCGTGAATCCGACGCGGTTATTTACACGCATGCAGGCCCTGAAATCGGCGTGGCTTCCACGAAAGCCTATACGGCCCAGCTCGGGGTCTTGTTTGCACTCAGCCTTTGGTGGGCGCGCGAACGCGGCTCCGTCAACGAAGGCACTTACAGAAGACTGGCCGATGAATTCCGGGAGCTGCCGGATAAAATGCGGAAGATTATCTCAGCCAAGGACCGGGTACTGGAAATCGCCGAGAAATATTTCCAGGCCCGCGATTTTCTATTCCTGGCGCGGGGCATTAACTATCCGAACGCACACGAAGGTGCGCTGAAGATCAAGGAAATTGCCTACATTCATGCGACGGGGCATCCGGCCGGCGAAATGAAGCACGGTCCCATTGCGCTCATCGATGAAAACATGCCGGTCGTGGCCATCATGCCCGAGTCGTCCGTGTACGAAAAGATGGTTTCAAATATTCAGGAAGTGAAGGCCCGGTCCGGAAAGCTTATTGTTGTCACAACAGAAGGGAATACGGCGATTGAAAGGCTGGCTGATGACGTGATTTACATTCCGGAAACGAGCGAATTTTTGTCGCCCTTTCTAAGCGTTCTGCCTTTGCAGTATCTTGCCTATTATGTGGCGACGCTCCGCGGAACGGATGTCGATCAACCGCGGAACCTCGCGAAAAGCGTCACCGTGGAGTGAGTATGGGTGAAACGGCGGAAGAGCGAGAGGGAGTAATGGAGTAACGGAGTAACGGAGTATCGGAGTGAGTGAGTGGCGGGGTAACTGGGAATGGAAAATGCCGGAACTGATAGAGAAAGAAAGCAAGAAAGCGAGAGCGTACGTAACGAATTTCAAAGAGCTGGACGTGTTCATCGGTGCGATGAACTTGGCGATGGAGATTTTTGATTGCAGCAGGGGCTTTCCGAAAGAAGAGCGGTATTCGTTGACCGACCAAATTAGAAGATCATCACGCTCGGTGTGCGGCAATATCGCAGAAGCTTGGCGAAAAAGAAGATACAAAGCTGCCTTCATTAGCAAGTTGAGCGACGCTGAATCAGAAGCTTGTGAGACGCAGGTATGGATCGAAATAGCACGTCGGTGCGGTTATGTGCCAGCCGATGAGGCGTCACGATTTGATCAAAAATGTGATCGGATAATTTCACAGATTGTTTTAATGATTGATAGCGCGGAGAAATGGTTGATCAGAGCCACGTAATCTTTTGTTTTTTTGTTACTCCGACACTCCGATACACCGTTACCTCGTTTCTGAAAGGAGAGATAAATGGATGCACAAGTTACCGTGACCATTGAGGAAAAGATCGCAACCCGACAAGTTCGCGCCGGGGTCATTGGTCTGGGTTACGTTGGCCTGCCGCTTGCGGTGGAATTTGCGCGTGCGGGCGTAGAGACGGTCGGTATCGATATCGATTCGCGCAAGGTCGATGCCATTAACCGTAAGGAATGTTACATCCAGGATGTGGACGGGAAGCTCTTCAGCGATCTTGTGAGTCAAAAAAAGCTTCGCGCCACAACTGACTTTTCGATAATACGTAATCTCGACACCGTGAACATCTGCGTGCCCACGCCACTCCGGAAATCAAAGGATCCGGACATCTCCTATATTGTGAATGCCACGCAGGAAATCGTGAAGTACCTGCACGAAGGCATGCTCGTTATTCTTGAAAGCACGACCTATCCCGGGACCACCGAAGAAGTTATTCTGCCCATGATAGAAGAAAAGGGATTTAAAGTGGGCAAGGATGTGTTCCTGGCATTCTCGCCCGAGCGCGTGGATCCGGGCAATCCTGTTTACAACACCAAAAACATCCCCAAAGTCGTCGGTGGCGTTACCGAGGAATGCACCCGCTTGGCGGTAGAGTTCTACAAACTTGCCATCGAGAAAGTTCATTCCGTTTCCTCCTGTAGCGCGGCGGAAATGGTAAAGCTTCTCGAGAATACATTCCGCAGCGTGAATATCGGTCTGGTAAATGAACTGTGTAAAATGAGCGCAAAGCTCGGCGTGGATATTTGGGAAATCATCGATGCGGCAGCAACCAAGCCGTTTGGATTCATGCCTTTTTATCCGGGACCGGGCCTCGGCGGGCACTGCATTCCCATCGATCCGCATTACCTCGCCTGGAAAGCGCGTATTCACGGATTCAGCCCGCGCTTTATTGAACTGGCGAGTGAGGTAAACGCCAGCATGCCGGAATTTGTGGTGGAGAAATCACGCGCGATACTAAACGAAAAAAAGAAAGCGCTGAATGGCGCGAAAATTCTCGTTCTGGGCGTCACCTACAAAGCCAATATCGACGACATACGCGAGTCGCCGGCCCTTGAAGTGATTGAGCTTCTCGAAAAAGGCGGTGCGGAAGTTTCATTTGCCGATCCCTACGTGCCCGAAGTCCGTCTGCATGATAAGGCCTGGCGCTCTATTTCCACTCAGGCCAAAAACGGTGCGTTTCAAAGCGCGCTTGAAGAGAGCGATCTTTCTATCATCCTTACCAACCACAAATGCTTTGATTACGAGTTCATCTTAAAGCACGCAGCTCTCATTCTCGACACCCGGAACGCCACACGGCCCTTTTCCGACTCCCGGAAAATCGTCGTAAGAATCTAGAGTGTGCCGTATGGCAGTAATTTGCTTGCCAAGTGCTTGCCAAGTATCAGTATGAACTTGGTGGAGGGAGATCTGGAAAGGCGATTAAATATGGGATTAAGACAAGAGCCGGATAAATTCTTCGACGCTCAGGTTAGCCTGCCGGATAATGGCGCGGAGCGTTCCTCTGGCGATTTCCTTGTGATTAGGAATGGTGAGCGGAGGGCGGCCGGGGTGGCGTAGGTGAACGTGACTGCCTTCCTGGCTTCGGATGGTGTATCCAAGAGTTTGGAGGGCCTTGATGACTTTCTGCCCCGAAACAACGGGCAGTTTGCTCACAAAGAAACCTCAAGACTTGTTTCTTTAACGTTACGCTTTCGGAACAAGGGGCGGCTGTCTTCGAGCAGAGTTCTAACATGGAGGCGGACAGCCTCCCTGAAATTTTTTAGAGCCTCGCGCTCCGTTTTGCCTTGTGAAATACAGCCGGGAAGAGACGGTGATGTTATAACGAACATACCATCTTCGTCGCATTCTAAGCGCACTCGAATCTTCATAAGCAATCCTTTCTTTAAGTCAATATTTTCGCTGCTGTGATTAAGTTTATCTGAAGGGGTTGCAGGTGTCAATGCGGCCGATTTCTTGTGCCGGTCCGATTCCGGAAGGTGGTGGCTATGAAAAATACATTGACTACAAAGACTCACATGACTTGTGCGGATACCGATATCAAAAACGTTATCCGTCTTCTTTTGGCTGTAACGGTCATTCTTGTTCTTTGCCATTTTGCGGCTTTGTGGGCTGGGGATCGATTTTGGCATCTAGAGCGCCTGTTTCATCTGAATTTTGAAAGTAACGTGCCCACCTGGTTTTCCAGTTTTGTTCTGATACTGGGTGCGTTGACCGCGATCCGGTGCGCACGAGGCAGTTTGGCCGTGGAGGAAAGGCGCGTGTGGTTCGTACTGGCCGTTACGCTGCTCATGCTTTCGCTTGACGAAGTAGCGATGCTCCACGAAACCTTGGGTAAAGCAGTGGCGCGGCGGATTCTCCGCATTTGGCCGCAGAGTTTTTTAAATCCCGATTCAAATACTTGGCCTATAGGAATCGGGCCGTTCATCATTGCCGGATTGATTTCTCTTGCGGCATTTGTGCGCAGCCGCACTTGCGCCTCCGGCGAAACGTTAAAGTATCTCTATTTAGGTGCAGTACTATTTTTGCTGGGATCGATGGGGTTTGAATGGTTCGCTAATTTTATGAACCGCCGAACGGCAGAGTGGCTTTGGCAAATAGAGATTGTGCTGGAGGAATCGTTTGAGATGATCGGCGCCATTACTTTCTTGGCAGGACTTTTCATCCATGAACGTTCACTTAAGGGGGTGGGGATTATCAATGAAGACCGTCAGCGTTATTATCCCAACGCACAACCGCGCTATACGCCTTAAGGAAGCTGTCGAAAGTGTGTTGGCGCAGACCTATCAGGATTGGGAACTGATTATTGTCGATGACCATTCGAGCGACGACACCGCTTCTATGGTTGAGGGGCGTCGTTTTACGGCACCTTACCGCACTATGAAGCCGTACGCCGAAATGTTTTTGTGCGCTGTTTTAATTGCCAAACACGGGTTATTCAAAGCCGTTATGGCTCTTCTGATACCTTTTTTGGCCGTGTCTGAAACGGTGAGGCGAAGGGTATCAAAAACAGAGAAGACGGCCAAGGTAGGGTATCTAAGCATCGAATACTTTGATCAGACCACGGGAGGATTTGGCGGATATGGAAAAACCGCCAAGAACATATCCAGCCATTTCAATCCTAACGGAAGTCAAATTAAATTCGATGTCATCGTGACCCGAAGAGAAAGAAACTTCAGCGTGAGACAAATCGGCGGCCAAAGTATCATTTTGGCACCGGATCCTGAACGGTGGGATACTTTAGAGAATTTGCGGTATTCCGTGTTTCTAAATCAAAGAAAGATCGACTTCCTTTTAACCACCGAGTTTTACCCCGCTTATCTAAGATCCATCCTCCTTCTTCCTAGAACGCCCCTTATGGTCTGGATTCGCGATCCCCGCCCCGAAGAAGAAATGGCGAAAATCGCAACCGTACAGCTAGAAGTTGCGGTAAGCAGTGCGAATGGGTTGGAGGGTCTGATGAAGAGTGCGCGGAATAAAAGAGAAGCCATCAAGCGGCTCATCGCTATGAGCAAAGTTTTTCACAGGAAAATTTATTTTGCAGCCTCCGCTTATTCGCTGATTGAGCTGGCCAAGAAAACCTATGGTTTGTCGGATATCGAACCCGTTTTTTTGCCTACCCCTGTAGACATTCCTGATGTTGAGGAAATTAGCTGGGCCCACAGGCCCACCTTCTGCTTTTTAGGAAGGCTGGATCCTATTAAACGTCCGTGGATTTTCTTTGAACTGGCCAAGCGATTTCCGAATATTGAATTCTTGGTAGCAGGTGAAACACATTTTCCTTCCATTATGAAACCGGTCATCCATCGCTATGTCGGATTATCTAATCTCAAATTCCTGGGACTTGTCCAAGGGCAAGCGAAGGATAACCTTCTTAGACAAACTTGGGGCATCGTCAACACAAGCGTTCACGAAGCGGTACCGGTATCTTTTTTGGAATCGCTTTCTTACGGAAAGCCGGTCATCAGCTGTCAAAATCCGGACAATTTGGTGAGCAACTTCGGCGCGTATACGGGGGAAATATTGGGCGATGGATTTGACGAGCGGACCGTTAGTCTTTTTTCGGAGGCGGTCCATCGGATTTGTTCCGATGCTGACCTCAGAAGGGAAAAAGGTATGGCCGGCAGGCAATTTATCAAGCAAAGGCATTCATTTGAAAATTTTGAACGTACGCTTGTGTCTATCATCTGTACGGATGCCGGTCAAGAAGGATAACGGCATGAACATTAGTAAAAACATTCTTTATCTTGAAGCTGCCTCGGGCCGCGGCGGTTCGACCTTGAGCCTTTCGCGGCTTTTGGCTTTTATCCCTTCGCCGTTTCGACCCGTCATTGTTCTTGAACGAAAAAAAGCCGATGCGGTGATGTTCAAAGATCTAAATGTCGAGGTCATCCATGCCCCGCGGCCTTTTGATGAACTGTTTGATTCTCTTTCTTCCGCCCGGCCGCCTGTTTCTTATCTGATACATCTTTGCGAACTGATCTTTAGTATTTTACCCCATTCGATCAGGCTGCTTCTTTTTATTAAGCGTCGCAATATCATCATTGTTCATCTCAACAACCATATCGGTGCTCAGCTTTCCGGAATTCTTGCAGCATTTGCAGCAAAGGTGCCTTGCGTCGTTCATCTTAGGAATTTACGCCGGCTCACCTTGACAGAACGTTTCGCTGCCTGTTTTGTTGATCAATTCTTAGTTTTAGCAGAGGGCGTAAGGCACTTTTATGCCGTGCAGGGGATTCCCAACGATCGAATCAATGTCCTCTACGATCCAATAGCAAAATCAGGCTGTACGCACAATGTTGAGGAAACACGGCAATTACTGGGTATTTGCAGTGAAGGGCCGTGCGTGGGCATTTTAAGCCGGGTCGTTGAAGGCAAAGGACATGAAATTTTCTTAAAAGCGGCGGCTCTGGCAGCAAAGCGTTTTCCGAATGCAAGATTTGTTATTGCTGAAAGGGAACGATTCAGTCAAAGGCGGAAGATAAAAGAATTAAAACGTCAGGCGCTTGAATTGGAATTGGAGGACAAGGTTATTTTTTCCGAATGGGATAAGGATTTTCTGGAACTCATTTCTATTTTTGATGTGATCGTTGACGCCTCGGTGAGACCGGAAGGAACAAGACTTGTTATCCTCCAATCGATGTCAATGGCCAAGCCGGTGGTTGCCACTCGCGTTGGCGGCGAAGCCGAGTTCTTTGACCATAATCGGCGCGGCATCCTTGTAGATCCAGGCCATGCGGATGAATTAGGCAAAGCCATTTGCTTGCTCCTTGAAGACCCTTCTTACGCCAAACGATTGGGTCAGGAAGCCTGTGAGCATGTCCTTCATCTATGCGATCCGGCCCGCTCAGCAGAGAGTCTTGGTAAGTTATATGAACGGCTTACGCCTTTATCATTTTTGGAAGATACCGAAGAAACCGTATGAAATCGCTTAAACAAAAAACAGTTTCCGGAGTGAAGTGGGAAATCGTTAACAAAGTGCTGCAGAAAGTTATCTCTGTAGTATCTTTTGCCGTGCTTGCCCGCATTCTTGAGCCTTCCAGCTTTGGGCTTTTCGCTCTTGCGTTTGTTGCCATTGACGGATTGAATTTAGTCCGCTCATTCGGACTGGACTCGGCGCTTATCCAAAGAAAAGAATCTGTTCAAGAAGCATCCGATACCACGTTCTTTCTGGTTCTCGCCTCCGGCATCGTCATTTTTTTTATTTGTCAGGTCATAGCTCCGTATGTGGGGATTTTCTTTAAAAATCGAGAGGTGGCTCCTGTGATGCGCGCGCTGGGGGCTATTTTTCTTTTAAACAGCATTTCCAAAGTCCCGTCCGCGCTGCTTGCGAAGCAAATGGAATATAAAAAGATTGCCTTCGTGGGTTTGTGCGGTTCCGTAACCAATTCGGTGCTCGCCATTGGTTTTGCTTTGATTTCACCCACCGTATGGAGCCTGGTATGGGCGTATGTCATTAAACAGCTGGTCATCACCGTCATCAGTTGGCGTATGGCGGGTTACCGGCTTAAATGGTCCTTTGAGTGGAAAGCGGCCCGCGAGCTCTTCCGTTTCGGGAAATTCATGCTGGGGCTGGGCTTTCTCTGGTACCTCTCGGTAAATCTGGACGACATTGTGATAGGGAAAATGCTCGGCACCGTGATGGTCGGTTACTTTGCGGTATCGAATAACGTGGCGAATTTTATCAATACGCACTTTACGCAGCTTGTAAGCGGAGTCATGTTTCCTGCATACGCGCGTATTCAAGACGATGCAGAAGCACTTCACCGTGTTTACTTAAAGACGATTAAGTTCATAAGCATACTTTCTATTCCGTTCAGCATAGGACTCATTTTCCTGTCCGAGGAATTTGTGTACACCCTCTATGGTTCTAAATGGCAGCCCATCGTCAGGCTTGTGAGACTGTACGGTTTCGTGCAATTGATCGCGCCGATCAAGGCATGTTCCACACCTGTTTTTATGGCTAAAGGCCGCCCGGATTACAGCTTTAATCTGACGCTTTGTGGATTATTGATCCGAATACCCTTGCTGGTTATTTTGCTTAAACAATTTGGTCTGATAGGAAGTGTAATTTCAGAGTTGATCGTTGTCGTTCTATTTGCGCCTATCAACTTAGAGCTTGCTAAGAAGATAGTTCACTTTCAATACGCTCAATTGTTCGGTCAACTTTCGGCTTCGCTATGGTCGGGAGCCGCAATGGCCGGCTCTATTATTTTGCTTAAAGAGTTTCTACCCATCGCATCGCCTGCACAGGCTGACTATCATTTGCTGAAGTTGTTGATTCTGGGAGGCACCGGCGTGCTGACCTATTTTGGAACTTATTATTTGCTGGACAGAAAATCGGTAGTCGAGGCAAAACAGCTTGTATTTAACCTTAAAGATAACCCTTATGCGCCTTGCGTCAAGATGATCCCAGGCGCTAAGAGTGACCCGTACGAAAAAGGAAGAGTAATCGATGACCACAACTCATAACCATGCTGCCGGCACCGCCGGAACAGAAATAGTTACCATAGTTATTGTTCCTCGTGAGCGGTTTAGTTTGATCCCGCAGTGCGTGGAACACATCTATGCTTTTACAAGCGAACCGTTCAAGGTATTGCTTCTTGATGCAAATAGTCCAAAGCCCGTTCGCCTTTGGTTTGAAAATTGGGGGGAAAGTCACCCTAACTTTAAAGTCATTAGTTCGCCGCGCTATCTATATCCTTACGAAGCAAAAAATTTAGCGTTGGAGCATCTTAAAGATACGAGCGGGTGGATCGTGTTCGTTGATAATGACGTAAAAGTAAGCCCGCATTGGTTGACCTGGCTCTTGAGAGCGGCCCAGGAAACGGGGGCTAAAGTTTTACACCCATTATACTTTCTTGAGCATAAAGGGCGCGTGGAGATTCATATGGCAGACGGCCAATTTAAGAAAGGCCGGAAAAACGGCAAGCAGATTATTCAGCCCGTGATGAAATTTGTTGGACAACATATCAGCGAAGCGCAGAACTTTAAAAGGATTGAAGATGATTTCCTGGAATTTCACACGTTCCTGATCCATAAGTCGGTGCTTGATGAGATGAGCGAGTTCGAACCTTTTACGTTAGCCGAAGACGTTAATTACAGTTTTAAACTCAAGGAAATCGGCGAGAAGATAGTTTTTGAACCGCGATCGGTCATCACCTATGTTGCCGGGCCTCCTTTTGAACCGTACGACTTACCGTTCTTCAAATTTAGATGGAATCCCGTGCAGGGCAAAACTTCGGTCGAGAAGCTAAAGGCAACCTGGCCCGTTTTTGATAAATATTGCGATGAGAAATTATCTTGGGCCCAGTTTCACCTGAGCCGCGTTTCTCCATTCTTTCAACTTAAGCGAGGTATTCGGAAAAGATATCTTTGGTGTGGCGATGTTCTAAAGGCTGTGCGTCGAAGAACAGCCGCTCTGTTTGGTGCTTCTATGTCCATGGTTAAGCCGGGGAAATTAAAAGCATGAGTAGTCCAAAAGTCAGTATTGTTCTTGTGACGCACAATCGCCCCTCTTATTTACAGGAAGCGATTGAGAGCGTTGCGTCACAAACCTTTGAAGATTGGGAACTGCTGATATTTGATAATGGTTCAGACGATAAGACGGCCATGTTGGTGAAATCATTTGTAAAAGAAGACAATAGAATACGTTATTTTTTCCAAGACAACATCGGCATTTCGGCTGCTCGCGCCCGCGCGATTTCCTATGTTTCGGGAGATTACGTCGCTTTCTTAGATGATGATGACCTTTATTATCCGAAAAAGATTGAATCACAAGTTTGCTTCTTAGACAAGAATCCAAAAATTGGAATGGTCTATTCATATGTTGATATGGTTGATGAGAATAAGAAATTTATTAGAACGTGGCCGGATAATCCTGTGAAGAATTTCGAAGGTCTTGTAGCCGATTGTGTAATTCAGCCTAATTCTGTTCTTGTAAGGAAGAAGTGTTTCGATACGGTTGGAACATTCAGGATAGACTTGAAAGGGTCTGACGATTATGAGATGTGGCTGAGAATTAGCAGGTTCTTTACTATGGATTTTTTGCCGGAGATCGTCGGGCAGTATAGACGTCATGGGATGAGTACGAGTAGCAATTTGGATGCGAGATACCTTAATGCAATTCAGATTTATAAGATGTTGTTAGCCGAACCTTTGCCGAGACCTATTAAGCGTATCGCTTCAAGAAATCATGCTAAGTTTAATTATTTTAGAGCTTCCAGTGCTCTTGACGCGAGCGATTGGGGAATAGCTTTCAAATATTTTTGTAAGGCAGTTGTTAGTGATGTAAATGTCGGCTTCAGTATTCGATGGAGTAAATCCGAGGTTTTCATCTATAGATTTTTGAAGCCGTATTTGGCAATTTTTTACACCGGCATTATGGCATTTTGGAGCAGGCTTGTTGGATGTCTAGCGGAGGCCGGAGCAACATCTGAGGCTGAGGACCATATTCGGTAAATGATGACAAATTTGAGCCTGTATTCAGTTATTGTTTGTACGCATAATCGTGCGTCATTGTTGGATCGTTGCCTTATAGCACTGCTTAACCAAGATTTTTCGGGGCTATATGAAGTGATTGTCGTTAACAATGCTTCGACAGACCAGACCGGGCAGCTCGCTCAAAATTATGCGGAGAATAGCGGTGGAAAAATTAGGTATTTTTTTGAGGCCCATTTGGGGAAGTCCTATGCCTTGAATCAAGCCATTGGCGCGGCTAAGGGCGGGATACTTTTGTTTACCGATGATGATGTAATGGTGCCGGATAATTGGGTTTCGGCGATGAATGCTTCGTTTCAAACACAAAGTGTTGATGGGGTGGGCGGGAAAATTTTCCCTCGATGGATGGTCGATCCGGCAGATTGGCTTTCAGAGGAACTTTATCCAAATTTGGCTTTGATTGATTATGGAAACGAATCATTTAATCTTGATTTTGACAGGCCGTATTATGGAGCGAACATGGCTTTTCGTAAATCGGTATTTGAAAAAATCGGAAATTTCCGAACGGATCTTGGCAGAAGAGGAAAACTTTTGCTTGGTAACGAAGATACGGAATTTTGTAAGCGTGCTTTATCGCAGGGCTTTCGTTTGATTTATGATCCTAATGTCATTGTTTACCATAGGGTCGATCGGGATCGAACAAATAAAGATTATTTCCGAAAATTTCATTTCAGGTCTGGAGAGACTATGGTTTTGGCAAAGCGGGATCGAGGGAAAGGTTATCGCACACTTTTAGGAATCCCTGTGTGGCGTTTAAAAGAGTATCTGTGCGCTGTCCCAAACTGGATTATGAATAAGCTGCTTCGGTGCGAACGCCGAGCTTTTTTGGATGAGCTAAAGATTTTCGAGGCATTTGGTTATCTAAATGGCCTTAGAAAACAATGTAGAGGACAGGATGACAGTGGCTGAAACAAACGTTAATATTTCCATTTTAATCATTACACGCGATCGGCACTACGTGGTCGGTGAATGTCTGGAAGCGCTCCATCCTCAATTGGATTTTAATAGACATGAGGTTGTTGTGGTGGATTCTTCTCCGGCCAGGGACACGGAGAATATCATGAGCAAGTTTTCTTGGGCTCGATATTTTCGCATCTCGCTTCCTCTTGGAACAAGACCGCAATCGTATTCTTTCGGTGCGCGCCAGTGTCGAGGAAAAATTATTGCGATGCTTGATGACGACTCCATAGTTTTCCCAGCTTGGCTTGAGCGCATAGAAACTTTATACAACGACCAAAAGATTGGAGCTGTTGGAGGAAGAGTGCTGCCAAAAAATTGGGATAATAAAAGAGTTGATAAGAAAGAAGATGGTGCGCCCATTGGTCTTCTTTCTTCGAGCGGAGACATTATGAGTAACCTTTATTTAGATCCTGAGCTGAGCCGTGAAGTGGATATTTTGCGGGGTTGCAATATGTCGGTGAGACGAAATTTGCTCGAACAAATGAATTATTTTGATCATAGATTTAGAGGGCAAAATTGCCGCGTTGAAGACGATATATGCCTCTGGGTGAGGAGAATGGGCTTTAAGGTAATTTTCGAACCGAAGGCTGTGGTTTGCCACCGCGCAGAGGAACGTCCTGATATACCTAGGTCGGAATTCAACCTAAGGTCTGAGTTTTATGTTTGGAGAAACACGGTGTGGCTTTACGCAAAGCATTTTGGATTATTTCGAAAGACCATGGTCAAAATAGGTTTAAGCAAGCCTTTACTTACTTGTTTCAGACGAGTTTTTGGCGGAAGCCTTAAGTCGCCCCGGGTTAATCATGAAAGCTTCAAATATCTGCCGGCGGCTTGCGCCGGGATTGTCGGAGGGATTTGGGGTGTTTTGATGAGTTGTATTTACTATTTGCAAGACAGAGTATTTGCTCGGGCGCATTCTGGTATTCCGAAATTTGGCGAAGGGAATTTAATCCCGTACGGGGACTCAGGAGTGGTGCGTGAATATTCTATTAATCGATAGCGCGCCTCCTTCGTTTCCATTTTCGGGTAAGACCGTCCGCTTGAAAAATATTTATGGGAGGCTGGCGAAAGACAACAAGATTTATCTCCTGACCGCTTCTTCCCGAAGCCCGGATGAAGACGCGGCGAAAGAAATCGAAAAGTGGGCTCGGAAAACTTTTTCCGGGATCAAAGCGTTGAATGAGTTGTCTTGCCCCGCTCTCTTGGACAGGCTTAAAACAGCCGTTCGGTTTAAGCCCTGGTTTGATTTGGAGTCAAAGTTTCCGAAAAGAGTTGATGGAATCAAATCAGCATTACGAACTATCGTGGCGGAGTGGCGCATTGAACTGGTGATTACATTGGATAATGAAGTGGCACAGTACGGCGCGTTTCTCTCCGGTGTTATTCCTTGGATTCAGGATATCGGGGATTCGATGATTTTACAGACAAAACGGCAGATGAGGCTTGCGGGAAATTGGGAAAAGCGGTTTAAGCTGGCCTGGCGGTTAATGAGGGAGACCCGGTTCGAAAAAGATATGGCGGATAAAGCAAACGCGACTATTTTTGTAGCGAGAGACGATGCCGGATTGTATGAGGGGCAGAACGGTAAGATTCGAGTGATTCCGAACGGGGTAGATACGGATTATTTTAATCCTGCGATCGTAGAGCCGTTCAAGGTAAGCCAGCCGTATGTTGTTTTTACGGGGCATATGAGTTTCAGGCCGAATCAAGATGCCGCGGCGTATTTTGCAAAATCTATTTTTCCCTTATTAAAAGTAAAAATGCCGGAAATTAAATTCGTAATAGCCGGAGCCGATCCGGCCGAAGAAGTCTTAGAGCTCGGCGAAGATCCAAACATTCTGGTGACCGGAAAGGTTTCGGATATCCGGCCTTATCTGGCAGGCGCTTTGGCCTTTGTCTGCCCAATGAGAATGGGTAGTGGAATCAAGAATAAGATTCTGGAAGCTTTGGCCATGGAATTACCGGTGATCGCCACCCCGCTTGCTGTGAAAGGAATCGATCATGTGCCTTCGGATGCAGTTGCCATTGCATCCGGTAAGGACGAATTCATGAGTGAGCTTACGCGCGTTCTGGAAAATCGGCTGTTGAGAAAAGGTATGGGGGTGCTCGGCCGAAAATTTGTACTTGAGAACTATTCCTGGGGTAAGACTATAAGTCAGTATGAAAATTTATTTGCCTCACTGGCGGGCAGAAGTGTGAGCGCATGACCACGCAGGCCGAAGCTCAGCCCAAACAGGGCGCTGGAGCATTTATATTCTCGATTATTATCGCAACAACTCTGGGCTACATCATTACGAAAGAAGTTTACATTCCGACCTGGATTATGGCCATCGGCATCGCGGCCGGCGGAATTGTTTTGTTTCTTCGGGGAATTTCCCACCCTGAGATGGTGACTTATGTGTTGGTTGCCTATTTACCGTTCTCAAGCGAGCTGGCCGGTGATTTTGGAGGTCTGGCAACGGCTTTCAATCTCACAAACATTCTTTTGATTTTCGTGATTTTGGTGTGGATGACGGGGCGCTACGCGGTGGACGAACCGATTTGGATAAAAAATTCTATCAATCCGCCCTTGATTCTCTTTTTACTCATTGGTTTTATCGCCGTGCTCAGAGGTTCGTATTATGGATCCGGCCGTTTGTGGATCGGTGTCATTCAGTACAAACGCTGGATTACGCCGTTTATTCTTTTCTTTCTGATTTTGAATACCGTGAAAGATAAACAGACCATCAAACAAATAGTGAACGTCATTATTTTTGTCACGACATTGGTCGGTCTGATGGCCATTTATGATTACATCGAAATTGGAAATGTCAGCAGCTTGGAGAAAGCCAGGGTAGGGGGAATCGTCGATCAGCCGAATATGCTTGCGGCTTTCTTTAACTACTACATGTTTCTACCCCTCGGATTTCTCTTGATGAACATGAGAAAATTTAAATATTGGCTGCTTCTCATTCCTTTCTTGATTTGCTTTCGCGGCATTATGGTGACATTTTCCCGCGGGGGCTATCTGGCGTTTGCGTTAGGGATGTACGCCATCACTTTTTTTAGAAGTAAACTTTATTTTGCTTTCCTTTTGTTTTTTACGTGGCTTGCGGCTTTAAATCCGATTCTCCTTCCGGCGGGCATACGCTATCGAATGGGTCAGACGCTGGAGCAACCCGTTTCGTATGTGGAAACCACCTCTGACATCGAGGGTTCACTTGAGACCAGTTCGCGATCCCGCGTGGAAGTTTGGAAGGGCGGTCTGAAGATGGTTGCGGATTACCCCTTTTTTGGAGTCGGCTATGATCTTTTCCAGCCCATGATTAAGTATTATTGGTCGGGTGAGCGCCCCATCGATGCGCACAACACTTATTTAATTATTGCCGCGGAGATGGGAATTCCCGCTCTTATTATTTTTCTTTGGCTGATCGGTTTGGTGTTTTGGAATACATACGCGCTTTATAAATCCACGCATGACCCGTACTCAAAAGCGCTCGCGCTGGGTTTTCTCGGCGGTCTTTTTGCGCTCTTAATGAACAATATGTTCGGATCGCGCTTGGATTCGCAGGAAGTGTTTAGTTACTTCTGGATTCTTGCTGCGATGATTGTACGCTTGAGGATTATCGATGAGAGAGAAAGGCGCTTGGGAGTGCCGCAGAATATTCCTGCGGGCGCGGCCGGTGCGATTCAAAGACCGGTTCTCGATCGCAGATACAAGCTGGACGGCTGTTGGTTTGATGGAGCTGGTCCAAAATCATGAATCACTATGTAATGCATGTGGTTACGATTAGAACCATGACGACTTGATGGCGCTTGGCATCGGTATCTCGAAGGCCATCTTGATTTCAATGTTGTGGGCAGGTATACTTAGCGTGTAACAATGTATACATTATTATACAACCGAAAGTTTTTGGCATGGCGTTAAAAATGATAGTTTGTGATGCGAGCTCGCTTATATTGCTGTCAAAAGCCGGATTGGCGAGCCCTCTGACCGATGCGTTTAAGGTTGTTGTTCCTGAGCATGTCTATCGGGAGTGCGTTAGCGACTATTCATTGAGACATTTTCCCGACGCCCTTGCCATTCAACAATGGGCCCAAGACAAGGTAATCGAGATAAAAAAAGTTCAATCCGTTAAGAAGATTGATTACTTACATAAGCTTGGTCCTGGCGAGAAAGAGGCCATTGAATTATGCATGGAGTTACCGGGAAGTATTTTGTTAACGGATGATGGGGATGCCGTTCGAGCGGCTAGATATTTAAGGGTGCCTTTTATTATTTCGCCTGTTGTGGCTGTAGATCTTTTTAAGCTAGGTAAAATTTCGTTCGAGCGTGCAAAACAAGCCATCGAGAAACTGAGTATCATCGGCAGATATGTACCGAACATCATTGCAGATGCTTTGATTATGCTGCAAGCAGCTGCTGAAAGGGAGAGGAAGTAAATTATGCTTATACCACTTAATATCCGGGTCGACAAGAAATTGCTGCATGAAGTAGATCGGTTTGCCCAAGAGCAACATCTGGACAAAGCCGCTTTCCTTAGGGAGGTGATACGGCGCGGGCTCGAGGGTGCGAAGCGGGAGTCCGTTTTAAAACTCTACGCCGCCAAAGAAATCACAATGAGCTCAGCGTGTCTGCGTTTGAATCTAAATCCGTGGGAATTTTTCGACCTTCTTAAGAGCTGCGGTGCTTACCTTAATCTTGACTTGGAAGATCTTTTAAGTTCCGCACGCCTGACCGATTCGGAAAATTAATTCAGAGCAGCGTTGATATCCAATTTACGAAGCGATAAGTTGTTGAGGAACATATGGGTGACAAAATTCTGGATATAGTTCCCAGTATTCCTGAAGAGCGGCAAACCGACCTCAAAAAACTCGGCTTAAACGAGCGGCACCGCTTGGCCGAGCGGCGGTCGGCGCGGCGGGAATGACTCTAAAACCTATGCACGGTTACTTAGAACGAATGCTTGAGGAGAAAATCTTTCGGAGAAATAATTTGAATATCACGGAATGCTTTGAGATTGAGCAGATGTTTGTCTCCGGAAATAATGAAGTGCGCTTTTCCGGTGACAGCACATTCGAGCACCCTGTCGTCATCGGGATTTTGAGTAATAACGTTAGTGATTTCGTGTGGAGCTGTCATGCAGCTCTTCGACTCTTTCGAACCTCAGCAATCCAAGATTCTACATCTTCGGGTTTATATCCCGCCTTGCGGGCTTCTGCCCGTAGGGTATTCATGGCATTCGTAAGCCGGTCCTTGTTTTCTAGGTACATGCGGCATGCTTGGCGTAGCAACTCGGAGCGCGTGCGGTCTTCCTTTTTTGCCGTCCGATCCACAGCTTTCAAAAGACGTTGCGGAAAAGAAATGTTAACGGTTACAGTTCGCATTGGAAATTCTCCTTTCGGTCTTGTATGAAGTATATACAAGGTTTGTATGTGTGTCAAATGACCGGAAATTTGGAAATTTGGATCAAATGCAACCCTGTAAAGGTTAAAACTGTTTATGAAACGGTATGTTAGGTGGATTTTGGCGGTGATTGTTTACTATGGCGGCGCACTTGCTTTTTTCCGTTGGTGGAAAACGAGGCGCGCGGAGGGAAGCCGTTTAATCGTGCTTCGTTACCACAAAGTAAACAGCGGCGCTTTGACGGATCCCTTTCATCTTTCGGTTTCACCGCGGGTGTTTGAAAAACAGATGGAGTATGTGAAGCGGAATTACAGCGTTATTGCCTGTGCTGAGATTGCCCCACCACCACTTTGTGGTGGTGGGGTTGCTTCGTCGGCTGCCAAAGGCAGCCTCCTCGCAATGACGGGCGACTGTCATTGCGAGCCTCCGAAGGAGGCGAAGCAATCTACGACTTTGGCTGTCACGTTTGATGATGGGTATTTGGACAATTACACGGAAGCGCTTCCAATACTCAAGAAATTCAAAATACCGGCGGCGGTATTTGTGAGCACCGGGCTTATTGGAAAAGAGAAAGTTTTTTGGTGGGACGAGCTGGAGCGGCTGGTTCATCAATCGAATAAACCGCATGTTGAACTTTCTTGGAAGGAACCGGACGGCCTGCCCCAACGCGCAATTTTTGATATGGCCTCGCCAGTTGCTAAAGTCGCAGCGCTTGTAGAATTGGAAGCGGTTTGCAACCGAGTAACGGATGCGGAGCAGAAAAACATTCTAACCATTTTGAAAAATCAGCTCAATGGTGAAACAAGACGTCACCCGATTGTGTCCAACGTAGCCGGGGCGCCGCGCCGACCGCGTGGCACCGCCGGACCAAGCGGCCGACCGCCGCTTAGCCAAGCGGCGTCCCGCCCCGGAGACTGCCGGGCAGGATGCCCGGCCTACGACAATAACGGCGAGGATGTGCGGATGACGCTTTCCTGGGAAGAAGCGAAGGAACTTTCAGATTCGGGCGTAACCATCGGATCTCACGGTGCGAACCATGTTCTTTTGACAAAAGTTTCCAGGGAGAAAGCGCTTGAAGAAATTGTTGAATCCAAAAGAATCATTGATAAAAGACTGGGCGGCGCCGTTAAACATTTTGCGTTTCCCGGCGGGCAGATCGAAGATTGGATGATCGAGGCGGTGCGCAGTGCCGGTTACGAGTTCGCTTTTTCGACGGTTCCCGGCGAGAATAGCGGGAATTTCGATCCGCTCCGGATTTGCCGGCGGGCCATTCACGAGAAAATCTCGGTGAACCCGCGGGGGAAATTTTCAAAAGCGATGTTTGCGTGTGCGGTGGAAGGGGTGTTTGAGACGGTAGCAAGCAACAAGAAACAGGTAACAAGCAGGAAGCGGAGAGCAAAAGACAGCGTCTAACGAACGGCAAGTAGATAGAGGCAGGTATCGGTCAAGCAGAGGACGGCCATGCTGAGAGCGCGGGTCGTTAGTTAATTTCCTTGCATGTAGTACCAATATGATTGTCCAAGAAATTGAGAGGGATATTGAAATGGCGGAGAAAATTGAGACCGAGAAGTCCTCGAGCCGGAATGTTGGGCGGGAGTGTATGGGCACAAACTTCGATATTTTTCCGCTCGGCGCCTATCGCTTTAATGGAAGGAACTGTGAGAAAGGGGACGTATTCGATCCCGCTTGCTGTGCATATCGTGCGGCGTTTCTCGCTTTTCGTCGGATCGAGACCTATTCTCAGGAGAATTTCGGGAGAGATCATTGTGAACGTTGCACCGGTATCGAGGATGAGATAGATATTGTGCAAACGAACAGGCCCTGTAAGAGTCACGTTTACCAAAATGACCTGCGAAGCCAGGTCAAGTGGAAATTTGGTCATAAAAACAGGCAGCTAAATCTTCCGGCCAGTCATTGGAATAAATCGTTGCCAAAAATCCATCATGCCGCATGGCAACCTTATGGATTTCCAGAGGATCCGGGTTGTGGGCAAGGAGACGTCCGGTTAGAGGAGTTGATGTTGCTTCATTCATTTGATCTACAGCGATGAGCAACCACTCATGGTCGTACCTTTTACGAATGTCTTCTATTTTTTGCGTTTGGATGTTCATGTAGCTGCTCTATCAAGAGTTAATGATTTGAGAGGTAACCACGGAATAATACCATGAGGCAGGACTTAGCGCAAGTTCCAGCGGTACAGGGTAAAGGCAGAAAGCAAGGGACGGGGTGTGTCGGGGAACAAGAAAATACGCGTTTCCCATCTCCCGTTACCCGTTACTCGTTTCCCGTTACGCCCATTCGTTTGCTTTATGTAATCGATAAACTTACGCGTGCAGGATCGCAAAAGCATCTTCTCCAGCTCGTGCGTTCACTGCCGCGGCAGAAGTTTGATATCCAAATCATAGCGCTTGAGTGCGGCGGCCCCCTCGAAGAGGAATTGCGCAGCCTGAATGTTCCTTACCGGATTATCGGCATTTCAAATTGGAATAGCTTAGGTGGCATCGGCGGATTCGCGAAGCTTTTAAATGAAATGAATAGGTTTAAGCCGGACATTGTTCATTCATATCTTTTTACCGCTAATTTCTTTTCGCCGATTGCCGCGCGGCTTTTGAAGATTCCCGCCGTCATTGCTTCGCGGCGCGATCTGGGCGATTGGATGAGCGCAAGACAGATTGGAATGTGCCGGTTTGCCAGTAGATTTGTGGATCTTGTCCTGGCCAATTCAAACGCGGTTCGCGACGAAGCGATCAAAAGAGAAGCTTTAAATCCACAGAGGTTGAGAATTGTTCATAATGGCATCAGGCCCGATGAATTTTTGTCTGCCGAGCCGAAGGGCGTTTTGCGGAAACGGTTGAATTTTCCGGAAAATGCAATGATTGTTGGAACGCTCGGAAATATCCGTACGGAGAAGGATCCCATGACGTTTCTTCGCGCTTTTGAAGTGATCGCGCTGCGCCATCCGGATGCGCTTTTGGTGTACGGGGGGCGCGTTAAGGATGAAAAACTTAAAGCAGACATGGACGGCTGGATTCATGAACATGGTTTAAAAGACCAGGTTCGTTTCACAGGTGAGGTTGAGCGTACAGAGGATTTCTTGGGCGCGATGGATATTTTTGTATTTACATCGAAAACGGAAGGTTTATCGAACGCCATTCTCGAAGCGATGGCCGCTTCGCTTCCCATTGTGGCCGCGCGGGTGGGCGGCAACGTCGAGCAGATACTTGACGGAATCTCCGGTTACCTTTTTCCGTCCGGAGATTTTTGTGCATGCGCCGAGTTGATCGAAAAGCTGATGGCTTCAACCGAGCGGCGCCGGGAGATGGGATCGCAGGGCCGCGCGCGGCTGGCAGAGATTTTTAATGAGGAGAGAATGGCGGAAAATACGGCCGGCATTTACAAAGAACTTCTGCAGACAAAAAGGGTTCGTGTGTGAGACGGATTATTAATTTCTTGAAAATTATCTTGTCGCCGAAGACATGGCGATATTTGTCTTATTTGCTGAACCGTTTATGGCTCGACAATATTTCTGCCGTGCCGCGACTAAGGTATTTGGGGAAGGGGACGGTCATTGAGCCCACAGCCTGTTTTAACGTGCCGGAGAATGTTTCCATCGGTAAAAATTGCCACATTAACCGGTTTTGCTGTCTCTGGGCAAGCGAACGTTCGAAAATTGTCATCGGTGATAACGGTCTTATGGGGCCGAGTGTCGGGATTTTTTCTTCCAATCACGGGCATGATGTCGGGAGCACGCCGATGATCGATCAGCCGGTTGAAGAAAAAGATATCATCATCGGAAATAATGTCTGGCTGGGCGCGCATGTCGTCATTTTGCCCGGCGTAAAAATCAGCGATGATGTGATCGTCGCGGCCGGAGCTGTGGTAACGAAGGATGTTCCGGCAAACTCGGTGGTTGGCGGTGTTCCCGCAAAAGTAATTGGCGAAAGAGGTGCGGTTAAGAAAGCTTAACGGGGGTGTTTCTTACGATGCTTTTCAAGAAGGCGGTCGACTAAGAACATGAGTCCCACAGCTATGCTCATTACCATAACAAAAATTATCGCGTATTCTGCCATGATTAACTCCTTTCCGGAGACTGACCGGGACTAATTATCAATGCTAGTAGGTATAGTACCACGGTGCATATGGCTACGGCAAGTTTTGTGAGGGTGGGCAGAAATTCCCCAAGAGTGAACGATCTTTAAAGTTTTTCTTAGGCGACGGCACCTTACCTAAAGAGAGAAAAGAGAAAGTAAAAATCTCAAAGCAGGAAATTTTTTTAACGAATTGGCCGAAGTTAAAGAGAGACAGAGGG